>JAGOCN010000250.1 GCA_017998735.1 Giesbergeria sp. | reverse complement strand
GGTTGCGGTCCGCCTGAAGATACCTGTCAAACACCATGGCAATGCCGCGAATGAAATACCAGCCCATGGGAGTGACGCGGACGCTTTCGCCATCGATGTGCACCAGCCCCTGCTCCTGCATTTCGCTCAGGCGTTCCAGCTCGGTGGCAAAGTATTCGCGAAAATCGATCAGCCAGGCCTGCTCCAGGGGTTCAAACAGCAATTCACCCTGGCACATCAAGGCCATGATGACCGCACGGCGCACCAGATCATCGCGCGACAGCGCCAGCCCGCGCACGATGGGCAGACGGCCCTGGTCCAGGAGGTCGTAGTACTCGTCCAGTGTCTTGGCGTTCTGGCTGTAGGTGGCGCCCACCCGGCCGATGGCAGACACGCCCAGTGCAATCAGGTCGCAGTCGGGCTGGGTGCTGTAACCCTGGAAATTGCGGTGCAGGCGGCCCTGGCGCTTGGCCACCGCCAGGGCGTCGTCCGGCAGGGCGAAATGGTCCATGCCCACATACACATAGCCCGCTTCGCTGAAGGCGGCCAGCGAGCGCGACAGCATGGACACCTTGGCGGGTGCTCCGGGCAGGTCGATGGTGATGATGCGCCGCTGCGGCTTGAAACGCTCGGGCAGGTGCGCATAGGCATACAAGGCAATGCGGTCGGGCCGCAGCTCTGCCACCTGCGCCAGTGTGCGGTCAAAGGACTCGGGCGTCTGGCGCGGCAGCCCGTAGATCAGGTCCACGTTGATGGACTCGAACCCCAGCCGGCGCGCAGCCGCCACCAGGCTGAAGACCTGTTCGGTGGGCTGGATGCGGTTGACCGCCTTCTGCACATCGGCATCGAAATCCTGCACGCCAAAGCTCAGGCGGTTGAAACCCAGTTCGGCCAGCAGCGCCAGGCGGTCAGCGTCCACGGTGCGCGGATCGACTTCAATCGAATATTCGCCGCCCGGCGCCAGCGTGAAGTTCTGGCGCAGCATGGCCATCAGCTCACGCAACCCCTCGTCGGACAGGAAGGTCGGGGTGCCACCGCCCAGGTGCAGCTGGCTGATCACCTGGCCCTTGCCACACTGCGCCGTGTGCAGTTCCATTTCGCGGTACAGGTAGCGCAGGTACACCTCGGCGCGCTCGGGGTGCCGGGTGATGATCTTGTTGCAGGCGCAGTAGTAGCACAGCGACTGGCAGAACGGAATGTGCACATACACCGACAAGGGCGAGGCCAGGCCGCCCGCCCCCTGCCGGCGCTGCTGCAATGCCAGCACATAGTCGCCTTCGCCAAAAGCCTCGACAAAACGGTCGGCAGTGGGGTAGGAGGTGTAGCGCGGCCCCGGCACATCAAAACGGGACAGCAACTCAGGGGTGGCAACAACAGTCATGGATTTTTCCTCGTCTCGCAAACCTGAAGCACTTTGCACCAACGGCAGGCCGGTGCAATTGACATGCATCAAGAGGCAGGCACGGAGCTGCCTTGCGGGTAGTCCATAATTTGATGCATGTCAGACGCACCTCCTCGCAATTCACTGGCTTCCAAGCCCGATGCTGCCGTTTCGGTGGCCTTTGCAGTCCCTGCAATGCACGGGCATGAAATCATCCCGCTCCAGGTCACGCCACAGGCCATGAAGGTGGCCTGCTCCAACTGCAACCTGCGCGAACTGTGCATGCCCGTGGGCCTGGACGAGGCCCAGCTCCAGCGCATCGACGACCTGGTGGCCACGCGCCGCAAGGTCAAGCGCGGTGGTTCGCTGTTCAGGAATGGCGAGCGCTTCACTTCGCTCTATGCCATTCGCACCGGTTTTTTCAAGACCTGCGTGGCCACCGAAGACGGGCGCGACCAGGTCACGGGTTTTCAGATGGCCGGGGAAATCATCGGTCTGGACGGCATCGTCAACGACCAGCACACGTGCGACGCCGTGGCGCTGGAAGACGCCGAGGTCTGCGTCATGCCCTTTGACCGCATCGAGGAGCTGTCGCGCGAAGTGACCGCGCTGCAAAGCCATGTGCACAAGATCATGAGCCGCGAGATCGTGCGCGAGCACAGCGTCATGCTGCTGCTGGGAAGCATGCGCGCCGAAGAGCGGCTGGCCGCCTTCTTGCTCAACCTGGTGCAGCGCCTGCACACCCGCGGTTTCTCGCAGTCGGAGCTGGTGCTGCGCATGACGCGCGAGGAAATCGGCAGCTACCTGGGCCTGAAGCTGGAAACCATCAGCCGCACGTTTTCCAAGTTCGTGGACGATGGCATCGTTGAAGTCAAACAGCGCCATGTGCGCATTCTGGATGCCGACGCGCTCAAGCGCATCGTCAACCAGCAGTCGCGCATCTGACAGCGGCTCCGCCTTTCTGTCTGGTGCATCCATGGCCCGCAATGCAAGGGCCGTTGCAGAGGGCTGACTCCAGACTGCAACACGAAGCAAAAAAAGCAGGGCCCGGTTTGGAATCCGGGCTTTTCCTATTAGCATCCCCCTCACCAGTGGAGAAGCGAGAAGCAGGTTTTCGCTGGTCCAATGAACATCTCCAAAAGGAAACCCGACATGGCAACTGCAAAAAAAGCCCCGGCAACCACAGCCGCTGCTGACAAAGCGGCCGCTCCCGCCAAAAAACGCACCCCCAATGCGGCCTTCATGAAGGCGCTGACCCCCAGTCCTGAACTGGCAGCAGTGGTGGGTTCGGACCCCCTGCCACGCACCGAAGTGATCAGCAAGCTGTGGGTCTACATCAAGGAACACAACCTGCAGGACCCGGCCAACAAACGCATGATCAATGCCGATGCCAAGCTCAAGGAAGTCTTTGGCAAACCACAGGTCTCGATGTTCGAGATGGCCGGCCTGATCGGCAAGCACGTCAAATAAAAGCTGTCCAACAGCGCCCCTTGCACGCAGGCGTGCACACCCACAAGGCCGGTTTCACCGGCCTTTTTTTTGTGCCCTTCTGGCACCGGCCTGTGGCTTTCAGACAACAATGCGAATGAGAATGGGTGTTGTTTGATTTACCATTGCGCCTTGTCGACGCACAGCCAGTCTTTTCTCCAGCCACTGCATCGCATGGGTTTCCAGACGTTCTCACACTGTCTGCACCATCCCCCATTTCCCCTTTTTCGTTTCATCTTCTGGAGTCCAGATTGGCACACCCACGCGCCCCGCGCCCTGACACCGCCCTGCCCTGCACGCAGCGCCCCTCGCCTTTGGTTGATTCTTCCGCCCCGCACAGCGACAAGGCCCTGCTGCCATTGGGCGCACTGATGCTGGCCGCCTCGTTCGGCAGCTGGGCGCAAGGCACGCCGGCCACTGCCACCACGCCCACACCCACCCTGTCCACCGTGACCGTGCGGGAAAGCACCGAAGTCCAGAGCAAGGACACGCTGCGCGTGAAGAAAACCACCGTCGGCAAAGGCAAGCAGGACATCCGCGACATTCCGCAGTCGGTCACGGTGTTCACCGAAAAGCTGATGAACGACCGCAACCAGGACGACTTTCGCGACGTGCTGCGCACTACCGCCGGCGTGACCTTCCAGGCGGGCGAGACCGGCGAAGAAGACGTGCGACTGCGCGGTTTTTCGCTCGGCCAGGCCGGCGACATCTACACCGACGGCATGAAGGACGCGCCACTGTACGAGCGCGACACCTTCAACCTCGACCGTGTCGAGGTGCTCAAGGGCTCGGCGTCCATGCTGTTCGGCAAGGGCTCGACCGGCGGCGTGGTCAACCAGGTGAACAAGGCACCGATTCTGATTGACCAGCACGAAGCGTCGTACACGCTGGGCACCGGCAGCGAGCACCGCATCACCGGCGACTTCAACTGGAAGACCGGCGAAAACGCCGCCCTGCGCCTGAATGCGCTGGTGCACAACGCCAAGAACTTTGGCACCACACAGGACAAGCGCGGCATTGCGCCCACCTACAGCTGGGGCATTGGCACGCGCGACGAATTCTCGGTCGGTCTGTATTACCTGGACGTGCAGGGCCGCCCCAACTACAACCACCCGTGGGTGCTGGACAACGGCAAGATCATTCCCACCCTGAAGGCGAAGAACTACTACGGCCTGAACAGCGACAAGCTGGAC
>JAGOCN010000013.1 GCA_017998735.1 Giesbergeria sp. | reverse complement strand
CCCGGTGCCGATGGTCATGAACTTGGCCTGCGCCACAGCGGCAGGTGCCGCCATCGAAGCGGCCAGGCCCACGGATGCAGCCAACATGCCCAGGGAAAATTTCATCTTCATTCTTCTGTCTCCGTTAATAAAAGGAACCCAAGGATTGCAGTCACGGGATGGATGCGGCAATCGCCTCCGCCAGCAACTGTGCAATGCGTGCCAGCTCCGCGTCACTGGCGATGAACGGTGGAGCAAGCAAAACATGGTCACCATCGCACCCGTTGACGGTTCCGCCCATGGGGTAAACCATCAAACCACGCGCCATGGCCTGTTTTTTGACCTGGGCATGCAGCCGCAGCGCCGGATCAAAGGGGGCTTTGCTGTCCCGGTCGCGCACCAGCTCCACCCCCCAGAAAAACCCGCGGCCCCGGATGTCACCCACATGCGGGTGCGCGCCCAGTGCCTGGTGCAGCAATTCGCCAAAATGCGCACCGGCGCGGGCCACGCGCTCCACCAGACCATCGCGCTCGATGATGGTCTGCACCGCCAGCGCGGCAGCGCAGGCCACCGGGTGGCCGAGGTAGGTGTGGCCATGCTGGAAAAACCCGCTGCCCTGGCCGATGGCCTCAACGATGCGGCCCTGCGCCAGCACGGCACCGATGGGCTGGTAACCGCCGCCCAGCCCCTTGGCGATGGCCTCGATGTCCGGCACTACGCCTTCTGCAGTGCAGGCGTGCAGGCTGCCGGTGCGGCCCATGCCGCACATCACTTCGTCCAGGATCAGCAACACGCCGTGGCGGTCACACACCTCGCGCACCGCCCGAAAATACCCCGGCACCGGCACCAGCACCCCCGCAGTGGCACCGCCCACGGTTTCAGCGACAAATGCAATGACGCTCTTCGGGCCCAGGCGCTCGATGGCCTCTTCCAGTTCCTGCGCCAGGCGCAGGCCGTATCGCTCGGGGGACTCATCGGCGCGCTGCTCTCGGTAGGGATAGCAGGGCGACACATGGGTTGCCTCGACCAGCAGCGGCGCAAATGGCGCCCTGCGCCAGGCGTTGCCGCCCACCGCCAGCACGCCCAGCGTGTTGCCGTGGTAGCTCTGTCTGCGGGCAATGAAATGGCGGCGCTCGGGCTCGCCGGTCTCGACGAAATACTGGCGCGCCAGCTTCATGGCCGCCTCCATCGCCTCCGAGCCGCCGCTGACCAGGTACACATGGCTGGTGCCCGGCGGCGCAGTGCGCACCAGCTGGTCGGCCAATTCCTCTGCCACTTCGGTGGTGAAGAAACTGGTGTGCGCATAGGCCAGCTGGTCAATCTGGCGGTGCATGGCCGCCAGCACCTCCGGGTGGCCGTGGCCCAGGCACGACACCGCTGCCCCGCCACAGGCATCAAGGTAGCGGCGCCCCTGGGCGTCCACCAGATGCATGCCTTCGCCGGACACGGCACGCGGCGGAGTGGTGTGCAGGTGGCGATGAAAGACGTGGGTGGAAGCCGCAGAGGGTGAAGTGGAAAGCATGCGCACCAGTCTAGGCCGTTGCCCACGCGGCGCGCATGCCGATTGCCCGCACACCCATAACCAAAGCGCATGCCAAGGCGCATGCAGACCAGGGCTGGCATGGCACTCCATGACTTTCAGGCATGGCATGCACCTTGGCCAGCACTCGACGCAGAAAGACGCACGCCCTAGCATGGGAGGATGAACCAAGGCACATCCCCCCGCTCCGTCGCCATCCTGGGTGCTGGCATCGTTGGCCTGGCCAGTGCCTGGGAACTGGTGCAGCAAGGCCTTGAGGTCACGGTGGTCGACCGTGCGGCCAGTGGCGCGGGCGCCAGCCGCGCCAACGGCGCGCAATTGAGCTACTCCTATGTGCAGCCGCTGGCCGATGCCTCCCTCTGGCGCCAGCTTCCCAAACTGCTGCTGTCCAGTGACTCGCCTCTGACGTTGCGCATCCAGGCAGACCCGGCGCAGTGGGCGTGGGGCCTGCAGTTTCTGGCCGCCTGCCGGGGCGATGTATCACGCCAGACCACACAAACCCTGCTGGCGCTGGCGGCGCGCAGCCGCGCCGGGTTCGATGCCATGGTGGTGCAGACGGGGCTGGCCTGCGATTTCGCGGCCACCGGCAAGCTGGTGCTGTATTCCGATGCAGCCTCGTTTGCCGGGGCACAGCACCAGATGCTGCTGCAGCGCGCCCTGGGCAGCGTGCAGGAAGCGGTGGATGCCGCAGGCTGCGTTGCCATCGAACCAGCCCTGCAGGCGCATGCGCCGCGCATCGCAGGCGCCATTCACACCCCCAGCGAATGTTCCGCCGACTGCTACAAGGTGTGCGAAGGGCTGGAAACCATGCTGCGGGCCAGGGGCGTGCGTTTCTTGCTGAACACGGAAGTCACCGGTTTGGTGACCGAGGGCAAGCGCCTGCGCGCCGCGCAAAGCAGCGCTGGCGCCATAGAGGCCGATGCCTTCGTGCTGGCCATGGCGACCGGATCGGTGCCACTGGCCCGCAGCCTGGGCATCCGGCTGCCGGTGTACCCGCTCAAGGGCTACAGCGTCACGGTGCAGGCAGCGCAGGAGCGCCATGCGGCGCCAAAGGTCAGCGTGACCGATGCCGCGCGCAAGATCGTTTTCGCGCGCCTGGGCGAGCGCTTGCGCATTGCGGGCATGGCGGAGCTGGTAGGCAACGACACCCACATTCCAGAGGCGCGCATCGCCACGCTGCTGGCCGCCGGGCGCGCGGTTTTTCCGCAGGCAAGCGACTACGCCGTGCTGGACCGCTGGGCAGGACTGCGGCCCGCAACGCCCACCGGCCTGCCCATCGTGGGCACCCTGCCCGGCGCGCCCGCCAACCTGCTGTTCAACACCGGCCACGGCGCCCTGGGTTTCACCTTGGCTTTTGGCACCGCTCAGGCCTTGCTGGAACCCTTGCGCGCCACCGGGCGGGCCTGAGCGGCCACCGAACCAGCCCCTGCTGGCGCATCCAGAGCACCCGGCATCTGCTCCAGCGCCTGGCGCATGCAGCGGGTGAACGCCCGCACCAGCTGCGAATGCGGCCGCGCCGAGGGGCGCAGGGCGTGCACGAAGGTCACTACCTGCGGCTCCAGTGCCAGCACGTCCACCCGGCTCCTGTCGGCCGACTGGGCAGTGCAGGCTTCCACAATGGCCGCGCCCACGCCATGGTGCGCCAGCGCCAGGGCCACGTGGTAGGTCTGCACCACCATCACCGGCTGCAGCCCGGGCACCGCTTCCTGCAGAGCGTGTGCCAGCATGCGGCCCAAAGGATCGCGCACGTCCAGGCCGATGAAAGGCAGGTTTGCCAGGTCGCTCAGGCCGATGGCACCGGCCGCACGCTGCGCCGGCTGCAGCATGCCGCGGGGCACCACGCACACCAGCGGGTGGCTGGCCAGGCATTCTTCTGCCAACGCCGGATGGGACGGGGCACTGAAGACAAAACCGACATCTGCTTCCTGCAGCACCAATGCATCGACGATCTGCGGTGAATGCAGCGCGCCATGGTGCACCACCACCGAGGGATGCAGCGCCCGAAAGCGCACCACCGCCTCGGGAAAGACCTCATAGCCCATGGCCAGCACCGTCAGCACGCGCAGCTCTGTCGCGCCATCGGCCTTGCGCAGCCCCTGCGCCAACCGGCGCACCTCGCCGAGGTTGGAAAACAGCTGGTCCACCAGCGGAAAGAGGCTGCGTGCCTCGGCGGTGGCCACCAGCCGCCCTCGGGCACGCTCGAACAGCGCAAACCCCAACTGGATTTCAGCGTGCTTGAGCGTGCGGCTCACGGCCGGCTGGGTGATGTTGATCAGGCGCGCAGCACCGCTCACGCTGCCAGTGACCATCACCGCGTTGAAAACCTCGATATGGCGCAGGCGCATCGGTGCAAAGCCGTCTGAAAAGCTGTCATTCGCCGCAAACACACGAACAGCAGCCCGAAAAAATGAAAGGATGGGTGTGCATGCACCACCCCAGGAAAATCAGTCAGGCACATTGCAATGCATGCACCGGGCAGAAAAAATGCCCAGGGCTGCAGGGCAATGCCGATTGTGCACAGGAGGCTGGTTTTTTCGTGACAAAGGCATGCCTGCCACACAAGCCGGTTTGAAAAGCAAATGCCTGGCGCATGGTTACCATTGCAGCATGTTCAGTTACCGCCATGCCTTCCATGCAGGCAACCACGCCGATGTGCTCAAGCACACCGTGCTGATTGCCACCCTGCAATACCTCACCAGCACCAAGGATGCAGCGCTGACCGTGCTCGACACCCATGCCGGCGCAGGGCTTTACCGGCTGGACGGCGACTTTGCGCGCACCAGCGGCGAAGCGGGCGATGGCGTCTTGCGCTTCACGCACCCCAAGGCCGCGGCAATGGCCCTGGCGCCAGCCCTGCAGGAATACATCGACCTGGTGCGCTCCTTCAACACCGGGGCCACCTTGAAGGTGTACCCGGGCTCGCCTTTCATCCTGCAGCACCTGATGCGCGCGCACGACCGGCTCAAGCTGTTTGAACTGCACCCCTCCGACATGCGCGCCCTGGCGGGCAACGTGGCACAGCTCGATGCCGGCCGCCAGGTGGCCGTGCTGCTGGAAGACGGCTTTGAAGGCATCAAGAAATTCTTGCCTCCACCGGCCCGGCGCGCACTGCTGCTGTGCGATCCCAGCTATGAAATCAAGAGCGACTACGGGCGCGTGCTGGACATGGTGCAGGACGCACTCAAGCGCTTTCCCACCGGCACCTATGCCGTCTGGTACCCGATCATTCCGCGCCCTGAAGCGCACGACCTGCCCAGGCGCCTCAAGACACTGGCGCAAAAGAACGGCAAAAGCTGGTTGCACGCCACGCTGACCGTCAAGTCCAGCAAGCTGGTGGAAACCGCAGCCGGTGAAACCAAGCGCCCCGGCCTGCCGGCCAGCGGCATGTTCCTGATCAACCCCCCGCACACGCTCAAGGCGCAGCTCAAGGACCCGCTGGCGCAGATGGTCGAGCTGTTGGGCCAGGACAAGCATGCCACCCACACGCTGGAAAGCGGCAATTAGCGCGATTGCGGGCGGGCTGGACAGCCTGGCAGCGGTTCGGCGCCGCTTCCACTGCAAGTCTGGGTTTCATGGCAAAAAGTGCCTCCAGCGCATATGCAGCTTGCGCCAGCAGCTCCTTTTTCAATAGCAAAAACCCCTGCTTTCCGCAGCAGGACTGCATTCCGGGCAGGGCAAAAATGCGCTGAAGAAAACAGTGCGCGGAAGGCAGCGCAACTGTGGTGCCTGCACCCTGGGGCCGCTGCGCCGCTGCATCTTCAGGATGGCGCTGGAAATCCCAAGGTCAGGCGCTGCCAGGACAGGAGGCGCTGGCGTTCTTCAGCACCAGCAACTCCACCCGCTTGGTGCCGCGCTGCACCATGCCCAGTACTTTGGCAGCGGCGTAGCTGAGGTCAATGATGCGCTTGTGCGTGTAAGGGCCACGGTCATTGATGCGCACCTTCACGCTGCGGCCACTGACCAGACTGCGCACACACACCTGAGAGCCAAAAGGCAGCTTCGGGTGTGCTGCGGTAAACCCGTGCATGTCAAAACGCTCACCACTGGCCGTGGGGCGCTGGTGAAAATCCTTGCCATACCAGGAAGCCTGGCCCTGGCCAATGCGCAATGCCGGCACGGAAGCCGTCCCCAGCACCGCTTCAGCCGACTGGGCCTGCAGGGTGCCGGACACGCAGGCAAGGCCCAAAAGCACAGGCGCAAAAGCACGGCGCACGTGGAGTAAAGGTGGAATGTTCAAATCAAGAGTGCCGCCGCCCAGCGCAAGGCGGACGGGTGCTGGCAAGTAGCAAAGCGCCCGATGGTAACGCCCTGCCTTTGAAAAGCCAAAAAAATCCCGCACCGGGCGGGATGGGTTTTCACCTGCCGGCACTGCTTGGCAATGCCTGGCATTGCTTGGCGCCGGCAGATGGCAGATGGCAGGCAGAATGCCTGCGCTCAGAAGCGCCAGCCCAGGCCGACACCGAACAGCACGGGGTTGACCTTGAATTGGCCCACCTTGGTACCAAACGACGACACATCGGTCTTGATCTGGACTTTTTTCACGTCCACGTTCAGGTACAGGTTCTTGGACAGGGGAATGTCCACGCCTGCCTGCAGTGCCCAGCCAAAACTGTTCTTGTCGACGGACGGGTTCAGGGCGGCATCGACGGCAGGGTCAAAGCGCACGCTGGAGAAACGTGTGTAGTTCACACCAGCGCCCAGGTAGGGCTTGAAGGCGCCCAGGTCGGTGAAGTGGTACTGCGCGGTCAGCGTGGGCGGCAGGTGCTTGAGCGAACCGATGTTCGTGCCGCTGGCAGAAATCGTCTGCTTTTGTGGCACGGTCAGGATCAGCTCCATCGCCACGTTCTTGTTGAAGAAGTAGGTGATGTCCACTTCGGGCATCCACTTGTCGTTGATGGCCAGGCCCAGGCCGGTGGAGTCGCTGTTGGAGCTGTCGAGGTGCACAGCGCGTGCGCGCACCATCCAGGGGCCTTCGGAAACCTGCTGCGCCATGGCGGCGGAGCACAGAACGGTGCCCAGCAGGGCGGCGGCAATGGCGTGTTTTTTCATGATCATCATCCAGGCAAGTCTGGGGACATCCCCCAGACGCCATTGGATGCGTCCTGCCGTGGAATGCAATTGACTTGCATCAAAACGCCCGGCAGCGTGGCACAAAAACATCACTTGCAGAAGGGTTTCAGGCGACCGCACCCTGCACGGCAGGCCCGCCAGCCTGTGCAGGCACAGGCAAGCGTGCTGCGGCCCGGGGTGCGCGCAGCCCCAGGCGCTGGCAGATTTCCAGCGTCGCCGCGCTCTGGTTCATGGTGTAGAAGTGCAGCGCCGGCGCGCCGCGCTCCAGCAGCCGCGCGCACAGTTCGGTCACCACGTCCAGCCCGAAGGCCTTGATGCTGGCAGTGTCGTCGCCAAAGCCCTGCAGCCGCAGGCGGATCCAGCGCGGAATCTCGGCGCCGCAGGCGTCGGAGAAGCGCATCAGCTGGGTCGAGCCCATGATCGGCATGATGCCCGGCACGATGGGCAATGCCAGCCCCAGGCGGGCACATTCGTCGGCAAAACGAAAGTAGGCATCGGCGTTGAAGAAATACTGGGTGATGGCCGAATCGGCACCGGCGCGGGCCTTGGCGGCAAAGGCATGCAGGTCGGCGTCCGGTGTGCGCGCCTGTGGGTGCACTTCGGGGTAGGCGGCCACTTCAATATGAAAGGCGTTGCCGGTTTCCTGGCGAATGAACTCCACCAGGTCGCTGGCGTAATGAAATTCACCGCCCGCACCATAGCCGCTGGGCAAATCGCCGCGCAGCGCCACCAGGCGCTTGACGCCCATGGCCTGCAGCTGCGCCAGTTCGTCCCGCACCGAAGCGCGGGTGGCGCCAATGCAGGAAAAGTGCGAGGCCGCATCGTGCCCCTCTTCCAGAATGGCGCGCACCGTGCTGAAGGTGCCTTCCTGGGTGGAGCCCCCGGCGCCATAGGTGACTGAACAGAACTCGGGCGCTAGTGCATACAGCTGCTGGCGCACGCCGCGCAGTTTTGCAGCCCCTTCGGGCGTCTTGGTCGGAAAAAACTCCACGCTGATCGGAAACGGCACCAACGGCACCCCTGGTGCCGCGCCAGCGCGGCCTGCTTTCATTGCGTTGATTGCGTTCATTGCATCCACAGCGGTCATCCGCCCCTCCTGGCAAAAACAAAAAATTCACGGTTGCCGTCGCCGCCACTGATGGGGCTGTCCAGCCAGGCCTGCACGGCCAGGCCGTTGTCGGTGCAGCAGTCGCGGATGCGCTGCTCCACCACGGCGTACAGCGCTGCATCGCGCACGATGCCGCCCTTGCCCACCTGGCCGGGCTGCAGTTCGAACTGCGGCTTGACCAGCATCAGCAGCTGGCCTTCGGGCGCCAGCAACGGCACCAGGGCCGGCAGCACCAGCGTGAGCGAAATGAAGGACAGGTCGCCCACCACCAGGTCAAACACCGGCGTGGTGTCCACCCCGGTGCGGTCGGCGCGGCGGCGGCGCTCGACCGGCAGCGTGCCTGCCGCACGCGCTTTGGCTTTTTCTGCACGCTCCAGCTTGAAGCGTTCGATGTCCCGGTCCTTGGCGTCGTCGCTGTCGTCGTAGGCCTCGTCCACCAGACCGCCGTTGCGCATCCAGCTGTACGGCGCTTCGGGCTGGGTGTCGTTGTCCTCGACTTCCTCGATGGCCTCGGACAGCGCCAGCTCGCATTCCTGCTGCAGCGCGCCGGCGGTCATAGCCCGCGCATTCAGCCCTGCGACGCAGATGGCGCGTGCGTCGCCCAGCAGGCGCTCGTGCACCTGGCCGTGGCCCACATCCACCCCCACCACCTGCGCCGCGCCGTGCTGCAGCAGACAGTCGGTGAAACCGCCGGTGCTCTGGCCCACGTCCAGGCAGCGCAGACCGGTAACCTCAAGCCCGGCAGCGGCCAGTGCACCTTCCAGCTTCAAACCGCCGCGCGACAGGTACCTGGCCTCGGCCGCGTCCAGCAGCTCCACCTCGGCAATGGCCGGAATGTCGTCACCGTTCTTGGCCACCTTCTGCCATGGCGCGCCGGGCGACAGGCGCCACTGCACGCCCGCGGCAATCAGCCGCTGCGCCTGCGAACGCGTGGTCGCATGGCCCGAATCCACCAGAAAAACGTCTGCGCGCATGCATTGCCCTCTCGTCCGCAGACGGTGATTTTTACAGTCAAATCGGCCACCAGCGCAGGCAGGCCGTGCGCTGGAAGCTATTAAAAACATAGCAAATTAAAAACGCACGGGGCCGGTTGCCTTTGAATGGCGACCGGCCGCCCCGCTCAGTAGCGGTAGGTTTCGGCCTTGTAAGGACCGCTCTTGGACACACCGATGTAGGCCGCCTGCGCGTCGGTCAGCTCGGTCAGCATGGCGCCGACCTTCTTCAGGTGCAGGCGCGCCACTTTTTCGTCCAGCGACTTGGGCAGCACATAGACCTTGCCCACCTGGTAGTGGTCCTGGCGGGTGAACAGCTCGATCTGCGCAATCGTCTGGTTGGCAAACGAGGCGCTCATCACAAAGCTCGGGTGGCCGGTGCCACAGCCCAGGTTCACCAGGCGGCCCTTGGCCAGCAGGATGATCTTCTTGCCGTCCGGGAAGGTGATGTGGTCCACCTGCGGCTTGATCTCTTCCCACTCGTACTTTTCAATCGACGCGACGTCGATTTCGTTGTCGAAGTGGCCGATGTTGCAGACGATCGCCTGGTCCTTCATGGCGGCCATGGTGTCGTGCGTGATGACGTCCTTGTTGCCGGTGGTGGTCACGAAGATGTCGGCCTTGTCGGCGGCATATTCCATGGTCACCACGCGGTAGCCTTCCATCGCCGCCTGCAGCGCGTTGATCGGGTCGATTTCGGTCACCCAGACCTGCGCGCTCAGGGCGCGCAGTGCCTGTGCCGAACCCTTGCCCACATCGCCATAGCCGGCCACGCAGGCCACCTTGCCGGCAATCATCACGTCGGTGGCGCGCTTGATGCCGTCCACCAGCGACTCGCGGCAGCCGTACAGGTTGTCGAACTTCGATTTGGTCACCGAGTCGTTCACGTTGATGGCGCGGAACATCAGCGCGCCCTTGGCGGCCATTTCGTTCAGGCGCAGCACGCCGGTGGTGGTTTCTTCGGTCACGCCGATGATGGCTGCCGACTTGCGCGTGTACCAGGTGGCGTCCACGGCCAGCTTGGCGCGGATGGCGGCAAACAAAATGGTTTCTTCTTCGCTGGTGGGCTTGTCCAGCACCGACAGGTCTTTTTCGGCCTTCTTGCCCAGGTGCATCAGCATGGTGGCATCGCCGCCATCGTCCAGGATCATGTTCGGGCCTTCGCCTTCGGTGCCTCCGGCGGGACCGCCGGCAATGCCCTTGCCGAATTCAAAGATGCGGTGCGTGTAGTCCCAGTAGTCGGACAGCGACTCGCCCTTGATGGCAAACACCGGCGTGCCGCTGGCGGCAATGGCGGCCGCCGCGTGGTCCTGCGTGCTGAAGATGTTGCACGACGCCCAGCGCACCGTGGCGCCGAGCGCTTCCAGCGTCTCGATCAGCACGGCGGTCTGGATCGTCATGTGCAGGCTGCCGGTGATGCGGGCGCCCTTGAGGGGCTGAGCAGTGGCAAATTCTTCGCGGATCGCCATCAGACCGGGCATTTCGGTCTCGGCAATGCGGATTTCCTTGCGGCCCCAGTCGGCCAGCGCGATGTCGGTGATGGCGCAGTCGGTGGACAGGGGAAGGGGGGTGCGTGCGTTCATGGTCGGCTCCAATGGCAGTGTTGAAACACCACCTGCCGCGCAACAAGCCGGAAGCCCATCGCACGCCAGGTGGATGAGCGTCGTTGCAGACGGGGCGAACCCGGCCTCCCGAGCCTCACGCCCGAACATGGTCGGGTCGCTGCAACGCTCCTCAGGAGAAAGGGGCGATTATATCGGCGCCCGCCGCAGGCGCAGCGCCAGTGCCAAAGCCCCCACCAGCAGCACCAGCGAAAACGCCACCAGCGCCGGCCAGTGCCCGTGCTCCCAGAACCAGCCGCCTGCCGATCCCAGCACGCTCGAGCCCAGGTAATAGGCCAGCAGGTACAGCGAAGACGCATGCCCCTTGGACTGCAGCGCCAGCTGCCCCACCCAGCCGCTGGCCACCGCGTGCGCCACAAAAAAACCGAAGGTCAGCACCGCAATGCCGGCAATCACCGCCACCAGCGGCGCCGCCAGCGTCAGCACCACGCCGGACGCCATCAACCCCACGCCGCCCACCAGCACCGGGGCGCGCCCCCAGCGGTCGGCCAGGGCGCCGGCCGCTGGCGACGCCACCATGCCAAACAGGTACACGCAAAACACCAGCCCGATCTGTGTCTGGCTCAGGCCATAGGGCGCATCCGCCAGCCGAAAACCCGCGTAGTTGAACAGCGACACAAACACGCCCATCAGCGCAAAGCCGGACAGAAACAGCGGCAGCAGACCGGGGGTCTGCAGGTGCATGCGCCAGGCGCCGAGGTGGTAGCCGATGCCCAGCGACTGTTGCGCCACAGCCGCCGCAGCGCGCCGGCTTTGGGGCAGCAGCAGCACAAAACCCACCGCAGCCACCAGCCCCAGCACGCTCAGCGTGCCCATGGCCACGCGCCAGCCAAACTGGTCGGCCAGTGCGCTCATGCCCACCCGCCCCGCCATGCCGCCAAAGGCCGTGCCGCCCACATACAGGCCCATGGAAAAACCCAGCCCGCGCGGGTGGATTTCGTCCGAAAGGTAGGCCATGGCCACCGCCGGCACCCCACCCAGCAACACCCCTTCCAGTGCCCGCGCAGCCAGCAGCAGGCCCCAGGTCGGCGCCAGCGCGGCGCCCAGGTTGCACAGCGCAGCCAGTGCCATGGAAGCAAACATCAGCCAGCGCTTGTCGCGCCCTTCCGACAGCGCGCCGGCAACGAAGATGGCGGCTGCCAGGCAGCCGGTGCTGACCGACAGCGCAAACGAACTGCCCGCCGCCCCCAGGCCAAAAGCCTGTGCCAGTTCCGGCAGCACCGGCTGCACGCAGTACAGCAGTGAAAACGTGGCAAAGCCCGCCAGAAACAGCGCCAGGCTGATGCGTTTGTACTCGGGCGAGCCGGGCTGCACCCAGGTGCGGGAGGCTGTAGGCAGGGAAGGTGTTGGCATGGAACATCACTGTGACACGCTGCAAGCAGTGCCACCGCCTTGCGTGCCACTTTGAGCATGGAGGGTGCTGCAGCAAGTACAGACTCTGACTCTTGGAAAGACAGGAAATCAGGGCATTTTTGCCCTGACCAAACCACAATCCCGCAGCACAAAAGATTGAGTTTTGCTATTGAAAAAGGAGCTGCTCGCGCATGCTGCACATGCGCTGGAGCCTATTTTCCCCAAAATTCCCATGCCTGCAGCAAAGGCCATGCCGGCCTGGTGCCTCCCTGTGCAATCAGCCAGAAACCGCCCGCGCTGTACAAGCCCCTTGCCGACAGGCGCCTTGACCGTCTTCCTACGTGCGCCCTGTCCGGTTGCCGTTGCAATGGAGCCCGTGATGGCAAATCAAATCCTGAAGCCACCAACACCTCCTCTCCGAAGAAAGAAGACCGCACCATGAACAAGATCCTTGCCCTGACCTTTGCCGCTTTTGCTTTTGCTGGCCTCACTGCCTGCGATGTGAAGAAAACCCAGGAAGGCAACGTCACCGTGCCCAAGTACGAAGTGGAAAAAACGCAGGAAGGCAATGTCACCCTGCCCAAGTACGACGTCAAGACCCCGGATGTCAACGTGACCACCGAGCAAAAGGTCATCGAGGTGCCAAAGGTCGAGATCACCCCGGCCAAGTAAGGCTGCAAACGCCGATGCGGCGCTGTCTGAACAGACAGCGCCAGGGCGGGTTGCTGCCCGCCTGCCGCGGCACGGGATAATCGCAAGGTTTCCAACCTTCAGACCCCGCCGCCGGTGCGCCGTGCGGCCTTTGCCCGCATGTCCGCTTCGTTCCTTGCCGAAACCCGGCGCCGCCGCACCTTCGCCATCATTTCCCACCCCGACGCGGGCAAGACCACGCTGACGGAAAAGCTGCTGCTGTTTTCGGGCGCCATCCAGATTGCTGGCGCCGTCAAGGGCCGCAAGGCCAGCCGCCACGCCACTTCCGACTGGATGGAGATTGAAAAGCAGCGTGGCATTTCGGTGGCGTCCAGCGTGATGCAGATGCTGTACCGCGGCCATGTCATCAACCTGCTCGACACGCCCGGCCACAAAGACTTCTCGGAAGACACCTACCGCGTGCTCACCGCCGTGGATTCGGCGCTGATGGTGATCGATGCGGCCAACGGCGTGGAGACGCAAACCCGCCGCCTGATCGAGGTCTGCCGCCAGCGGGACACGCCCATCATCACCTTCGTCAACAAGATGGACCGCGAGGTGCGCGACCCGCTCGACATCCTCGACGAAGTGGAACGCGAACTGAAAATGCCCTGCTGCCCCATTACCT
>JAGOCN010000248.1 GCA_017998735.1 Giesbergeria sp. | reverse complement strand
CCTTTGCAGTTGGTCTACAACGGCATTGATGCAGCCTCGTTCAAGGCCTTGCCTGCAGCTGCAAGCACCGCGCCACTGCACATCACCGGACGTGTCATTTTGACTGTCGGAAAATTTGTCGCACTCAAAGGCCAGGACGTACTGGTCCGGGCTTTTGCACAGCTTGCGCAGAACACCCCCGACCTTCAGCTCGTGCTTGTAGGCGCCCATGGCAATGCCCTGGAAATGCTCCGGCAGTTGTGTGTGAAAGAAGGCATTCAGGAGCGCGTACATTTTTTTATTGATGTGCCCCACCCGCAGATTGCCGGTTTTTTTAAGCAGGCACATATTTTCTGCCTGCCCAGCCGGCAGGAGGCGTTCGGGCTGGTTCTGCTGGAAGCAGGCGCTTATTCCCTGCCCGTCATCGCTTCCAATGTGGGTGGAATTTCTGAACTGATTGAAGACCGAGTCAATGGCATCCTGGTTCCTTCAGACGATGTCTGCGCACTGGCAGCAAGCCTGCGCATGCTGCTAGGTACCCCCCAACTGGGCCGACAGATGGGAGACAGCCTGTACCAGAAGGTTGAAAGCCGGTTTACCTGGACCCGCACCCTTGAGCAATACCTGGCGCCACGACCCTTGACTGTGCAGGACAACGTCGGGCAATGAACAGCCGTTTACAGCACACATTCACAGAGTGCCCGTTGCAGTTGCTGACTGCCTGACCCGCACCTGCAATACCTACAGCGCCCGCCGCAGCGAAGCCACCGGAATCTTCAGCCCCTCGCGGTACTTGGCCACGGTGCGGCGGGCGCATTCGATGCCCTGCTCTTTCAGCATGTCGGCCAATTGGCTGTCGGACAGGGGTTTGGCCGCATTTTCGGCGGCAATGAACTGCTGCAAGAGCGCGCGCACGGCCGTGCTGGACGTGTTGCCGCCGGTGTCGGTGCCCAGGCCCGAGCCAAAGAAATACTTCAGTTCAAAAGTGCCCTGCGGCGTGGCCATGTACTTGGCGGTGGTGACGCGCGAGATGGTCGATTCGTGCAGGTCCAGCGCTTCGGCAATCTCGCGCAGCACCAGCGGGCGCATGGCCACCGCGCCATGCTGGAAGAAGCTTTTCTGGCGTTCGACGATGGCGTTGGACACGCGCAGGATGGTGTCAAAGCGCTGCTGGATGTTCTTGATGAACCAGCGCGCTTCCTGCAGGCGCTGCTGCAGCGCGGCGTGGCCGTCGCTGCCCCGGTGGCCGCGCAGGGCGCCGGCGTAGATGTCGTGCACGCGCAGGCGCGGCACCACATCGGGGTTGAGCTGCACGGTGAAGCCCTGCCCGCCCGCCCGGCTGCTGGCGCGCACCAGCACATCGGGCACGACGGTGTTGCGCTCCACATCGGCAAAGCGGCGCCCCGGGCGTGGCTCCAGCCGGGCAATCAGGCCGATGGCGGCGCGCACCTGCGCATCGCTGGCGGCGCAGGCCTGCACCAGCCGGCGCACGTCGCGCCGCGCCAGCAGTTCCAGCGGCTGCTGGCAGATGGCGAGTGCCACCGCCACGGTGCGGGGGCTGGCTTCGGCATCGGCGACGCTGCTGTTGTTGGCGCTGCTGGCATTGCCATTGCTGTGGCTGGCCAGCAAGGTGTCGGTCTGCAGGCGCTGCAGCGCCTGCAGCTGCAGCTGCAGGCATTCGGCCAGGGTGCGGGCGCCCACGCCGGTGGGTTCCAGGCTTTGCAGCAGGTGCAGCGCCACGGTGAGGTGGTGCAGCAGCTCGGCAAAGGCGTCGCTTTCGGGGTCGGGCTCCAGCGCGGCGGCCAGGGTCTGCAGGGGCTCTTCCAGGTAGCCGTCGTCGCTGAGCGACTCGATCAGAAAGTACAGCGCGGCGCGGTCGTTTTCAGACAGGCGCAGGAGCAGCGCCTGGCGGTGCAGAAACTGCTGCAGCGATTCCTGGCTGCGCGCCAGCTCGGTGGCGTCGATGTCGCTGTCATTGCCGTGGGCCGCGCCAGAGGAATGTGCCGGCGCCTCGCCCCCCCATTCACCATCGTCGGGCAGCAGGTCGCTGCTGCCGTCGCCGTCCCAGTCGGGCAGATCGGGCAGGTCGGTCGGCGCAGTGGTTTCAGCATCATTCTGGCCTTCAGCGCTTGCTGCGCCTGCGCCAGCAGCTATTGAATAAATAGCAGAATCGGCATTGTCCTGCAGTGGCGCATCGGCCTTGTCCAGGCCGAATTCCTCGCGCTCGGCGGTTTCCAGGTCGCGCTCCAGAAACGGGTTGTCGTCCAGCATCTGCTCCACTTCCGCCGCCATCTCCAGCGTAGACAGCTGCAGCAGCCGGATCGATTGCTGCAGCTGCGGCGTGAGCGCCAGGTGCTGCGAGACGCGCAGGTGCAGGCCGGGAATCAACCCACACTCCCTTGTCCATGGCAGTGCAGCCCCCGCGCCATGGCACTACATGCGAAAGTGCTCGCCCAGGTACACCCGGCGCACTTCGGCGTTTTCAACAATGTCGGAGGGCGTGCCCTGCGCCAGCACGCTGCCATCGCTCAGGATGAAGGCGTGGTCGCAGATGCCCAGGGTTTCGCGCACGTTGTGGTCGGTAATCAGCACGCCAATGCCGCGTGCCTTCAGAAAACCGATGATGCGCTGGATCTCGATGACCGCGATCGGGTCGATGCCGGCAAAGGGCTCGTCCAGCAGGATGAAGCGCGGCTGCGTGGCCAGGGCGCGGGCAATTTCCACACGCCGGCGCTCGCCGCCCGACAGCGCCACGGCCGGCGAATCGCGCAGGTGGTCCACGCGCAGCTCCTGCAAGAGCGCTGTCAGGCGCTCTTCGATCAGGGCACGCGGCAGGGGCTTGCCGTCTTCGCCGCGCTGCAGCTCCAGCACAGCGCGCACGTTTTCCTGCACCGTGAGCTTGCGAAAGATGGACGCTTCCTGCGGCAGGTACGACAGGCCCAGGCGCGAGCGCCGGTGGATTGGCATGTGCGCCACCGACTGGCCGTCGATGCGGATGTCGCCGCCATCGCTCGGCACCAGGCCGACGATCATGTAAAACGAGGTCGTCTTGCCGGCGCCGTTTGGCCCCAGCAGGCCCACCACTTCGCCCTTTTGCACCACCAGCGACACGTCCTTGACCACCTGGCGGCTGCCATAGGCTTTTTTCAGGTGGCTGACTTCCAGGCGGCTGCCGCTGCCGGAGTAGGCGTTGGCAGCCTGGGGGGGCGCTGCAGTCGCGCTACTGGCGCTCATGGCTTGGCGCCGGCGCCGGTGCCTTCACTGCTGGCGCCGCCGCTGCTGCTACCGCCCTGCAGCACGGTGCTGGGGCGCAGCACCGGCCCGGTGGCGGCCGGCACGGGCGCGCTGCCGGCGGCGGATTCCTTGGGCGCCAGCACGGCGCGCACGCGCGAGCCAGCGGCTGGCGCGTTCGGTGTGGCCTTCTGGCCATCCACCGTGAACACATCGGTCAGGTTGTAGTAGACGATGGTGGCGCCGGACAGCTCGTCGTTCAGCGTGCTGCCCCGGTAGCGGCGCAGCTCGGCGCGGCGCACAAAGCGCACCGTGTCGGCGCGGCCGTTGTATTCGATGACTTCGCTTTCGCCTTCGACGAATTCTTCCGGCGCACCGGGTGCCGTGTCGCGCCGCTGGCGGAAAAACGCGCGCTTGCCGCGCTCGGCCGTCACCACGCCGGTCTGGTAGCCGTCCGCGTCCTGGCTCACTTCCAGGCGGGCACCGCGCAGCACGATGCTGCCCTTGGTCATCACCACGCGACCGGTGAAGACGCTCAACTGCTTGAGGTCGTCGTGCCGCAGGGCGTCGGCCTCGATGTTCATGGGCTTGTTGCGGTCGGCTTTTTCAGCCTGTGCCGGCAGCAGCGGCGCCAGGGCCAGGCAGGCCAGCAGGGGGAGCGTGAGGAGGCGTTTTTTCATAAGGCACGGTTCTTGCAGTGATTGTGCCATGCCGGTTGCAGGCGACAAAAAACCCGCCAGCGGCGGGTTCAAGGTGGCAGGGCAGGAGCGCGCGCTCAGACCTTGGGGTTGTTGACCAGGTAGCCCACCACATTGAGCACGGCAGGCATGCTGCC
>JAGOCN010000247.1 GCA_017998735.1 Giesbergeria sp. | reverse complement strand
GCTGCAAAAAGAAGAAGGCGGTGCAGCATGAACGCCGCAACCCCCCTGACCCCGCGCCAGCAAACCGGCCTTCAGGCCAGCTGGCAGTCTGAAGCGCTGCTGCGCGTGCTGCTGACCGCTGCGCACAGCACCGACCCGGAAGAACTGGCCAACGTGGTGCAGGCCCTGGCGCCGCGCCTGCTGCAACTGAACAGCGTTGCTATGTCTTCGCACAACCCAAAGGATTGCGACACGGTGCAATCCATGCGTGAAGAGTTGCACTCGGGGTATGCGCACCTGGTGCAGCAGCCCAGCACCAGCAGCGCACCGACCAGCCCTTGCACCGGCTGCCCCGACAACTTCCCGTTGCCCACGGGGGCAATGGACATTTTTGACCAGTGGGCAGTGCAAGACCAGATGGCCCGGCGCACCGCCTGCACCCTGTGCCCGGCTGCCTCCAAGCCCTGCCTGGTGAAGAAGGGCGGTGCAGCATGAGCACGACCGAAAACAGCACCGTTCCGCACAGCAGCGCCTTTGGAATCATGAGCAAAGGCCACGGCGTCATCCTGACCGGCCACGAAACCGCCCGCGTGGCTGGCGCGCTGGACGGCGTGGCAACCATCCTGGCGGTACTGCAGCAAGCCGCGCTGGACGCAGACCAAGACCCTGGCACAGGGCTGCACCTTGACGCCCGCGTTACGCTGGGGCTGCTGTCTGCGGCGGCAGCGTGTACCGAGTTTGCCGGCAGCATCGTGGACCTGGGCGGGCTGATGGGCGCCCGCGCTGCACACGGCACACCGGCCTATGAGGCCCTGAAATCTGCCCGTTCTGCCGTGGCGCAGGCCAACCAAAAAGAGGCCGGCCATGGGTAGCACCAACTACACCGACCAGTTCCGCGCCGCCATCGAGGCCGCCGGCCTGGTGCCGCCCGAGCACATCGAGGCCGACGGCCTGCTGCACCGCTTCAGCGCCAGCGGCAAGCGCAGCGACACATCCGCCTGGTACGTGCTGCACGGCGACGGCGTGCCCGCTGGTGTCTTTGGCTGCTGGCGCGCTGGCCTGCATTCGACTTGGTGCGGCAAGCCCATGGACAGTTTGAGCGAAGCCGAACGCAGCGCGCACCGCGAGCGCATCCGGGCCATGCGGGCGCAGCGCGATGCGGAGGAAGCCCAGCGCCTGCGCAGCGAAGCCGACAGGGCTGCAGCGCGCTGGAGTGCCGCATCCCCGAACTGCCAGCACCCCTACCTGGCAGCCAAGGGTGTGCAGCCGCACGGCCTGCGCCAAGACGGCGACTTGCTGCTGGTGCCGCTGCGCGATGGCGCCGGCCAGTTGCACAGCCTGCAGACGATTGATGCCGCCGGCGACAAGCGCTACCGGGGCCGCAAGAAGGGCTGCTACTACGCCATGGGACGCCCCCAGGACGGGGTGTTGGTAGTGGGCGAGGGGTACGCCACCTGCGCATCCATCCACGAAGCCACGGGCCACGCAGTGGCCTGCGCCTTTGACAGCGGCAACCTGCTGCCCGTGGCCCGCGCACTGCGCCACAAGTACCCGCAGCAGCTGCTGGTGCTGGCAGCCGATGACGACTGGCGCACCGAGGGCAACCCCGGCCTGAGCGCCGCCCACCAAGCCGCGCTGGCCGTGGGCGGGTTTGTGGTCAAGCCGCAGTTTCCCGCCCACAGGCCGCCCAAGGCCACCGACTTCAACGACCTGGCAGCGCTTGCCGGGCCGGGCGCCGTGCGCGCCTGCTTTACCGAACTGCTGGAGGGCATGACACCATGCTGACCGATACCCCTGTCATCGAAGCCATCGAGGCTGCCACCAAAGCGCCCAAGGCGCCCAAAGCCACCACCGCGCCCGCCAACGCCGCCAGCAAGCCCGCCAGCCGCATCCCTGGCGAGAAAGACCGCCCCTGCTTTGTGGTGCTGGACGACTGGCACGAGGAGGGCGCCGCCCGCCTGCGCCCCGGTGTCTGGCACTTTGGTGCCAAGGCGGGCCGGGGCGAGGATGCGCCGCCCACCCTGACCCAGCGCTGGGTGTGCAGCCCCCTGCACATCGACGCCGTGACGCACGACCCGCACGAAGGCAACTTTGGCCGCCTGCTGCGCTTTCAAACCACGCTGGGCAAGTGGGTGACGTGGGCCATGCCCATGGAGATGCTGCGCGGCGACTGCGCCGACCTGCGCGGCGTGCTGCTGGGCATGGGCGTGCAGATTGACCCCTTTGGCCGCAACCTCTTGAACGTGTACCTGCAGGACAAGGCGCCCAGGCGGCGCATTGAATGCGCGCTGCAAACGGGCTGGGCGGGCGCCGACTTCAAGGCGTTCGTGCTGCCCGACAGCGTCATTGGCCCCAGGGCTGCCAGCGTGGCCTACCAGAGCGAGACGCGCGCCGCCGACGAATACACCCAGCGCGGCACGCTGCACGGCTGGCAGGAGGGCACTGCCGCCCTGGCCGTGGGCAACCCGCTGCTGGTGCTGGCACTGTGCGCCGCCTTTGCCGGGCCGGTGCTGGCGCGCGTCAACATGGAAAGCGGCGGCCTGCACCTGATTGGCGACAGTTCCACCGGCAAGACCACCGCGCTGGAAGCGGCCTGCAGCGTGTGGGGCGGGCCAAGCTACCGGCGCAGCTGGCGCACCACCAGCAACGGCCTGGAGGGCGCAGCCGCGCTGTTCAATGATTCGCTGCTGGCGCTGGACGAAATCAGCGAATGCGACCCGCGCGCCGTGGGCGAAGTGGTGTACATGCTGGGCAATGGCCGGGGCAAACAGCGCGCAGGCCGCACGGGGGGGGCACGCTCTGTCAGCCGCTGGCGCAGCAGTGTGCTATCGACCGGCGAACGCTCCATTGCCACGACCATGATGGAGGGCGGGCACCGCGTCAAAGCTGGTCAGGCCGTGCGCGTGCTGGACATCCCAGCGCAGCGCACGCACGGCGCATGGGACCGCCTGCACCAGCACGCCAGCGGCACCGCCCTGTCGGACGCCTTGAAGCGCGAGGCCGCGCGCCACTACGGCCACGCAGGCCGCGCCTTTCTGGAAAAACTCACGCACGACAGCGACAACTTCAGCGAAGCGCTGGACGCCATCAAGCAGCAGCCCGGCCTGCAGGCGCCCGGCGGTGAAGGGCAAGCGGCACGCGCCGCCGCACGCCTGGCGGTGCTGGCGCTGGCGGGCGAGCTGGCCAGCGCCTACGGCGTCACCGGCTGGGCGCCGGGCGAAGCCACGCGCGCTGCCGAAGTGGGGTTTGCCGCCTGGCTGGGTCTGCGCGACAACGCGGCAGGCAACGCAGAAAACGGGCAGATTGCCGAGCGCCTGACAGGCTTTATCGACCGCCATGGAGACAGCCGGTTCTCGGACGCGAACAACACCGACGACCCGCGCGCTGCCGTGGTGCGCGAGCGCGTCGGCTGGTGGGAGGACGACCACACGGGCCGCGTGTTCTGGTTCACCGCAGACGGCCTGCGCGAGGCGTTGAAGGGCTTTGACTTTGCCCGCGCGCTGGACGTTTTGCAGCTGGCTGGACTGATTCCAGCGCCCGGCGCCGATGGCAAAAGAGCGCGCACCAAACGCATCAACGGGCAAGCCAAAAAGCTGTACCCGGTGCATCCCGAGGGCATCCACGGAAGCGGCGCATGATTGCTATTGAAAGCATAGCTTCTGACGCATTGCTGGCGTGCGCTAAAGCCTGTTTTTATGGTCAATTCAAGGGCAGCACTGAAACCCCTCTGAAACCCCATGAAACCCCTGAAAAAGGGGTAGGGGTTTCAGGGAAAACCCAATGCCCATGCGGGTTTGCGGGCGATGAAACCCCTGAAACCCCTGAAACCTGTCAAAAAACAGAAGTGGATGTGCAAGCAGCAAAAAAGGAGCCAAAAATGGGCGTCAACGGCGTGGCCGAATGGGCCAAAAAAAGGCTGGCAGAAGGCGCCCGATGGAGCGCACCGGCACCAGCACCAGCACCGGCACCAGCACCAGCACCGGCCATGGCGCCTTTGCCGCCCCCGCTGGAGCCTGCACCGGCACCGGCGTCTGCACCGCTATCTGCCGCCCAGGCCGGGCCACCAGCACCAGCACCA
>JAGOCN010000012.1 GCA_017998735.1 Giesbergeria sp. | reverse complement strand
CCAAAGAACCCCCCGCAGTCCCTGAAGTCGATGTCAGGCAGCTGGTTGCCGACAACGATCTGGGTGGACGGTCACCAGGGCCTGCCGCTGGCCTCTTTCTTCTCGGCGTGGCGCTGGCCTGGTCGATGTTCCAGCTGTGGATTGCGTCGCCGCTGCCGTTCAAGCTGGGCATTTTCGTGTTCAACGACACCGAAAGCCGCTCGGTCCACCTGGCATTTGCCGTGTTCTTGGCGTACCTGTCGTACCCTGCAATGAAGCGCTCGCCACGCGACCATGTGCCCATTTCAGACTGGGTGCTTGCCGTGGCGGCCGCGTTTTGCGCTTCCTACATTTTCTGGTTTTACCGCGAACTGGCCTCGCGTCCGGGAAGCCCTACGGACATGGACGTCTACACCGCCATCGCCGGCATGGTGCTGCTGCTTGAAGCCACGCGCCGCGTGCTGGGCCTGCCCATGGTGGTGGTTGCCGTGGTGTTTCTTGGCTACACCTTTGGTGGGCGCTACATGCCCGACATGATTGCGCACGGCGGCTATTCGCTCAACCGCGTCATGAGCCACCAGTGGCTGACCACCGAGGGCGTGTTCGGCGTGGCGCTGGGTGTCTCCAGCGGTTTCATCTTTCTGTTCGTGCTGTTCGGCTCCCTGCTCGACAAGGCAGGGGCGGGCAACTATTTCATCAAATCGGCCTTTGCGCTGCTGGGCCACATGCGCGGCGGCCCCGCCAAGGCGGCGGTACTGTCGTCTGCTGCCACGGGCATCATTTCAGGTTCGTCCATTGCCAACGTGGTGACCACAGGCACTTTCACGATCCCGCTCATGAAGCGCGTGGGCTACCGGCCCGACCAGGCCGGAGCGGTTGAAGTGTCCAGCTCGGTCAACGGCCAGCTGATGCCGCCGGTGATGGGTGCGGCTGCTTTTCTGATGGTGGAGTATGTCGGCATTCCGTACATCGAGGTGATGAAGCACGCGTTTTTGCCCGCGATCATTTCCTATATCGCGCTGCTCTACATCGTGCACCTGGAAGCGCTCAAGGCCGACATGGTGGGCCTGCCCCGGCGCAACCCTGCCAGCGGGGGCTCGCGTTTGCTGGCGCTGGCGCTGACGGTGTGCGGCTTCTTTGTGCTGTGCGGCGCTGTGTACTACGGCGTCGGCTGGGTCAAGGACATTGCGGGCGATGCTGCCATGTGGATCATCGGCACGGCACTGATGGCCGCCTATGTCGGTTTGCTCTGGTTCGGCTCGCGCCAGCCGGAACTCGAACTCGACGATCCCGAGGCACCGGTCTTCGAGCTGCCTGAAATTGCGCCGACGGTGAAGTCCGGCCTGCACTACCTGCTGGCTGTGGTGGTGCTGATCTGGTGCCTGATGGTGGAGCAGATGTCGCCCGGCCTGTCCGCCTTCTGGGCTACCTTGTTCATCATGTTCGTGATGCTGACGCAAAAGCCCATCCTGGCTGTTTTGAGGGGCACCGGCCAGGTGGCGGCTGCGGCCAGGCAGGGCGGCATCGACCTCATTGACGGGCTGGCCGCAGGAGCCCGCAACATGATCGGCATCGGCGTGGCCACGGCGGCTGCCGGCATCATCGTGGGCACGGTGTCCCTGACCGGCATCGGCCTGGTGATGACCGAAGTGGTGGAACTGCTTTCGGGCGGCAACCTGATTCTGATGCTCACGCTGGTGGCGCTGATCAGCCTGATTCTGGGCATGGGGCTGCCGACCACGGCGAACTACATTGTCGTTTCCACCCTGATGGCGCCCGTGGTGGTCGAGCTGGGCGCGCAAAGCGGGCTGATCGTGCCGCTCATTGCCGTGCACCTGTTTGTCTTTTATTTTGGCCTGATGGCCGATGTGACGCCGCCGGTGGGGCTGGCTTCCTTTGCCGCGGCGGCCATTGCCAGAAGCGATCCGATCAAGACCGGTGTGACGGCATTTTTCTACAGCATGCGCACTGCCATCCTGCCGTTCCTGTTCATCTTCAACACCCAGTTGCTGATGATCGGCATCACCGGGCCAGTGCATTTCGTGCTCACGGTGGCCAGTGCCATTGCCGCCATGCTGGTGTTTGCGGCCGCCACGCAAGGCTATTTCATCGTTCGCAGCCGCTGGTGGGAATCGGCCGCGCTCTTGCTGATCACGTTCACGCTGTTCAGGCCGGGTTACTGGTGGGACATGGCGTACCCACCCTACAAGGAAGTGCCCGCCGCCGAAATGGGCCAGGTGATTGAAGATGCACCTGCCAATTCCAGCAAGCGCCTGTGGATTGAGGGCACCAACATGGACGGCAAGGACATCCGAAAAGGCGTGCTGCTGCCGCTGGGCGCCAAAGGCACCCTGCGCGAACGCCTGGACCGCTCTGGCGTCAAAACCATGGCGCAGGGCAAGGAGCTGCTGGTCATGCAGGTGAAGTTCGGTAGCGTGGCCGAGAAGCTGGGCATGGAGCAGGGTTTCAGAATCGTCTCCGCCGAGGTGGAAACCGAGCGGCCCGACAAGGAGTGGATGTTCCTGCCCGCGCTGGGCCTGCTGGCCGTGGTGGTTGCCCTGCAGCGCCGCCGCCGCAAGCCCGTGCTTTCAGACGGCAAACCAGTGCGGGTGACCGCATGACGCGCATTGCCCTTGTCCATGCGCTGGCGCATTCGGTGGCACCGATCAACGCGGCCATGGCGCAGGCCTGGCCCGAAGCCGTGCGCATGAACCTGCTCGACGACAGCCTGTCGGCAGACCTGGCGCGCAGCGGGCATGGTCTGGACGACGCCATGCATGCACGCTTTGCTGCTTTGGCCGATTACGCCGTGGCAACCGGCGCCCAGGCGATTTTGTTCACCTGTTCGGCCTTCGGCCCGTGCATTGAGGCGGTAGCGCTCCGGCATGCAGACATTCCCGTGCTCAAGCCGAACGAGGCCATGGTGCAGGAGGCGTTGGCCATCGGTGGTCGCATCGGATTGATCGCTTCCTTTGCACCCACGCTGGCCAGCATGCCGGCAGAGTTTCCCGCGCAGCTCGACCTGCAGTGCGCCCTGGCAGCAGGCGCCATGGAAGCGCTTGACCGGGGCGATCTGGTTACCCACGACCAGGCGGTGGTGGCCGCAGCGCAGCAACTGGCGCAGGCGGGGTGCACGGCCATTGCGCTGGCGCAGTTCAGCATGGCCCGCGCCGCGCCCCTGGTGAGAAATGCGCTGTTGGGCTTGCTGCCGGTGCTGACCACGCCGGAAAGCGCAGTGCGGGCGCTGCGGACCCGCCTTGCGGTTTGACTGCCATCTGCACACTGTGCACAGATTGGCAAGACGGCGCGGACTTTGTATAATCTCGGGCTTCGCAGCGCTGGCGTGCTCCGCGGCGAAGTGCGGCAATGCCTTTTTGCGAGGCGTTGCTGCAAGTGCCACCTAAGAGGTTTCCATTGAAGAGAAACACCGACCGTGGAAAAGAGCCCAAGGACGCCGGCCCCTGCTGGCCGGTCAAACCCTCGAAAGAGAAAAACTCATGAAAACTTTCAGCGCAAAACCCGCTGAGGTCGTGCACGAGTGGTTTGTGATTGACGCCACCGACAAGGTGCTCGGACGGGTAGCCAGCGAAGTTGCCCTCCGTCTGCGTGGAAAACACAAAGCCATTTATACGCCTCACGTTGACACCGGTGACTTCATCGTCATCATCAACGCAGCACAGATCAAGGTCACCGGCGCCAAGTCGACCGACAAGATCTACTACCGCCACTCGGGTTACCCGGGCGGCATCACGGCCACCAGTTTCCGTGACATGCAATCCAAGCACCCCGGCCGCGCGCTGGAAAAGGCTGTCAAGGGCATGCTGCCCAAGGGCCCGCTCGGATACGCCATGATCAAGAAGCTCAAGGTGTACGGTGGTGCAGAGCATCCCCACACCGCCCAACAGCCCAAAGTGCTGGAACTCTAAGGAGCCTTGAGATGATTGGTGAATGGAACAATGGAACCGGCCGTCGCAAATCCAGCGTTGCCCGCGTGTTTCTGAAAAAAGGCACTGGCAAGATCACGATCAACGGCAAGGACATCCAGTCCTACTTTGGCCGCGAAACGTCGATCATGATTGCCAAGCAGCCCCTCATGCTGACCAACCACGCTGAAACATTCGACGTGATGATCAACGTGCACGGTGGTGGTGAGTCCGGCCAGGCCGGCGCTGCCCGCCACGGCATCACCCGCGCCCTGATCGACTACGACGCCGAACTCAAGCCGATGCTGAGCCAGGCCGGTTTCGTGACGCGCGATGCGCGCGAAGTCGAGCGCAAGAAGGTCGGCCTGCACTCTGCACGCCGCGCCAAGCAGTTCTCCAAGCGTTAATTGCTGCACCCTGCAGTTTCCAGCACGCTTTTGGGCTGTCTGGAAGCTGTTTGTACAAGCCGCAACGGGTTTGCCTGTTGCGGCTTGTGTCGTCTGGAGACTGGAAAAAGGGTTGTTCAGCCCTATTTGTATTGAATGCAATGTGCGGTGCAATGAACGAAACCGCCAGGGTCCGTGGCCGCACCTGCACCCAAAGCCCACACTGCATCACCGCCAAAATGCACCTTGCAATGCACCTTTGGAGCGGCTGAAGTAGGATTTGAAGCAAAACCTGAATTGGAGTATCCCCATGAGCGCAGTTGCCGAAATCACATCCACCCCCGCAGCGGACCAGATGCCCGACCCGATCATCTTCACCGAGAGCGCGGCAGCCAAGGTGGCAGACCTGATTGCCGAAGAAGGCAATCCGGATTTGAAGCTGCGGGTGTTCGTGCAGGGTGGGGGCTGCTCGGGCTTTCAGTACGGCTTCACGTTCGATGAAATCGCCAACGACGACGACACCGTGATGACCAAGAACGGCGTCTCGCTGCTGATCGACGCCATGAGCTACCAGTACCTGGTGGGCGCCGAGATCGACTACAAGGAAGACCTGCAGGGCGCGCAGTTCGTCATCAAGAACCCGGGCGCCACCACCACCTGCGGTTGCGGTTCCAGCTTTTCCTGAAGCAGCCACCACTGCACTGTGGCCGCTATGGCCACTGCGGCCATTGCCATTGACCCTGACTGCCTGAAACGCGCACCGCGCTTGTTCAGGCCGGGTAAATGGCCCCCAGCACACGGGCGCCTCGGGCGCCCGTGACGCTTTCCAGGCTGCCGGTGGCGCCCAGCAGCGCTTGGCGGGCCAGCCAGGCAAACGCAGTGGCTTCCACCTGCTGTGCTGGCAGGCCCCAGGCATCGGAGGGCTCCACTGCCACCCCTGGCAGCAGGGCCTGCAGGCGCTCCATCAGCTGCGTGTTGAACACACCACCCCCGCACACCACCAGAAATTTGCTATCGTTTCCATAGCTTCTGGCGCAGTCTGCGCAAGCGCTGGCGGTCAATTCGACCAATGTGGCCTGAACATCCTGCGGTGCAGCCCCGGCGTGGGCTGCCAGATGGCCCGCCAGCCAGTCGGCATGGAACAGATCGCGCCCGGTGCTTTTGGGCGGCGGCAGCTGTAGATAGGGCTCGGCCAGCAGGGCGGTCAGCAGGTCGGGAACGACGCTGCCGCCAGCGCCCCAGGCGCCGCCCGCGTCAAACGGCTGGCCGGTGTGGCGCTGGCACCAGCCGTCCAGCAATGCATTGCCGGGGCCGCAGTCAAACCCCAGCACACTGCCATCGGCGCCCAGCACGCTCAGGTTGGACATGCCGCCCAGGTTCAGCACCAGCACGGTCTCTCCAGGACGGGCAAACACATGGCGGTGAAAGGCCGGCACCAGCGGCGCACCCTGGCCGCCGGCGGCCACGTCGCGGCTGCGAAAGTCGGCCACCACGGCAATGCCGGTGCATTCGGCCAGCAGGGCGGGGCTGTTGAGCTGCAATGTGTAGCCGGTGCCGTCAAAGGCGCCGGGGCGGTGCCGCACGGTCTGGCCATGCGCGCCAATGGCTGCCACGGCAGACGCCGGCAGATGGCTGCGCTGCAGCAGCAGTTGCACGTTCTCGGCACAGGTGCGTGCCAGGGCATTGGCGGCCAGCGCTGCGCGGTGCAGTTCGTCTGCGCCCGAGGTGTTGAGCTGCAGCAATTCGGTGCGCAATGCCAGCGCCAGCGGCAGCGCCACATGCTGCAGCACCTGGCAGCCGGGGCCGGAAAAATCGACCAGCACCCCGTCCACGCCGTCCAGCGAGGTGCCTGACATCAGGCCGATGTACAGCTCGGACTTGGGTTGCATGGAAGAAATGGGGGAGGAAAAAAGCAGAGGCCTGGCCTGTGGACGGTACACCTGCCTGTGCACCTGCCGGTGCGCTGCACCGGCATGGCCATTCCAGCAAATCGGCCTGCCTGCACCACGGTGCAGGCAGGCCGTGCAGGTGGGCCTTTGGCTGAACGAAGAAAAGTCTGGCGCAGGCGCTGCCGTTGCGTTTCTTACTCGGCGCTGGCCTGCTGGACCTGTTCTGCGGAATCCATTTGGGTGCGCATCATGGCAGTCAGGCGGTTGAAGGCCGGACGGGCCGCAGCAGACACCGGCATGGCGGATTCGCTTTGCTGGGCAATGGTCATGGGATCGACCTGCTGGCCGTTCACGCGAAACTCAAAATGCAGGTGCGGTCCGGTGGCCCAGCCGGTGGCGCCCACTGCGCCGATGGTCTGGCCCTGCGCCACGCTCTGGCTGGCCTGCACGTCGATGCGGCTCAGGTGCGCATAGACCGTGACATGGTCGTCGCGGTGCTTGACGAACACCACATTGCCAAAGCCGTTCTGCACGCCGGCAAACTCGACCACGCCGTCGCCCACGGTGCGCACCGGCGTGCCTGTGGCAGCGGCGAAATCGGTGCCCAGGTGGGCGCGCCACTTTTGCAGGATGGGGTGAAAGCGCATTGAAAAGTTGCTGGAGATGCGCGAAAACTCGACCGGCGAGGCCATGTAGGCGCGGCGCAGGCTCTGACCGTCCATGCGGTAGTAAGCGCCCTTGCTGGCCGCCGGTTCCTGGAACCACACCGCCTGGTGGGTCTTGCCATTGTTGTGGAACTCGGCGCTCAGGATGCGGCCGCTGCGCAGCACCTCGCCGTCGGCTTCCAGGCTTTCATAGACCACTGAAAAGCGGTCGCCCTGGCGCAGCGCCTTGCGAAAGTCGATGTCGCCCGAAAACAGCTCGGCCAGCTGCACCGCCACCCCGTCGGGGACATTGGCGGCGTCGGTGGCGGCAAACAGCGAACTGCGCACCACGCCACCGGCCAGGCGGCTGGAAGCGGTCAACGGGGCCGATTCAACGCGCGAAGCAAAGCCCGTAGGGGTTTTTTCCACCACCAGGCGCTGAAAGCTGCTTTCCTCGTCAGCTGCCCAGCGGGTCGTGATGCGCAGCAGCCGGTGGTCTTCGGTGGTTTCCACCGAGGCCATGCGGCCGGCCCGGCCCAGCAGGTTCTGCTGTGCATGGGCGTCGCGGCGCAAAAAGGCGGCAGCGGCCGGATCGGCCACGCCCAGGCGGTTCAGCAGGGATTCGGGGGTGTCGCTGCTGCGCACCTGCTCGGAGCGGTAGAGCGAGAAACCGGGGCGCTCGGTCAGTTCGGACAGCGTGGCGCCGGTGGCCAGCGAATCGACGCTCTGCTCGACCAGGCGCACTGGCAGGTCCAGCGGGTCGGGTCCGAAGGAGGCCACGGCAAAGGCGCCGCCACCGCCTGACAGCAGCAGGGCTGCAATCACGGCAGTGAGTCTTTTGGGATGCTTCTGGATGCTGTGCACCAGCCGGCTCACAAGCGAGCGGCTGGCGGTGGTGAAACCGTTGTTCAAAGAGGTGTCCCCAGGGTGAGCGTGTGTTCGCCAGAGTGCACCGGCAGGCAGATGCCGGGCCAGACAAAACGCACAGACTGTCAGGATGCAGCGGTTCGGAAAGAAAAAAAGGCGAGACCTTTAGAATCCGCCGCTGCAATGTGGGAGCAAGTATATCCATGCCCACTTCCAGGATACCTGAGGAAAACCTTATGAACGCAGCAGTTTTTAACCCGAAGATGCCTACCGACCGTGTAGGACTGGCGCTTGAGACCACCCTGCGCGGTGTTCAGGAGCTGTTGCCGCAGAACGAATGGGTGAAAAAACTGGCGCGCTCGGAGGCCACTGGCCAGCCGCTGCGCATCAAGCTGGGGCTGGACCCGACGGCGCCCGACATCCACATCGGCCACACCGTGGTGCTGAACAAGATGCGCCAGTTGCAGGACCTGGGCCACCAGGTGATCTTTCTGATTGGCGACTTCACCACGCTGATTGGCGATCCGTCCGGCCGCAACAGCACGCGCCCGCCGCTGACGCCCGAGCAGATCAGGCAGAACGCCGAAACCTACTACCAGCAGGCCAGCCTGGTGCTGGACCCGGAGCGCACCGAGATCCGCTACAACAGCGAATGGTGCGCGCCGCTGGGCGCTCCCGGCATGATTCAGCTGGCCGCCAAGTACACCGTGGCACGCATGATGGAGCGCGACGATTTTCAGAAGCGCTTTGCCACCGGCCAGTCGATCAGCCTGCACGAATTTTTGTACCCGCTGCTGCAGGGCTACGACTCGGTGGCGCTCAAGGCCGACCTGGAACTGGGCGGCACCGACCAGAAGTTCAATCTGCTCATGGGGCGCCACCTGCAGCAGGAGTACGGCCAGGAGCCGCAGTGCGTGCTGACCATGCCGCTGCTGGTCGGCCTGGACGGCGTGGACAAGATGTCCAAGTCGAAAAACAACTACATCGGCATCACCGAAAACGCCAACACCATGTTTGCCAAGGTGCTGAGCATTTCGGACACGCTGATGTGGGACTGGTACACGCTGCTGTCCTTTCAGTCGCTGGCGCAGATCGCAGCGCTCAAGGCCGCGGTGGCCAACGGCGGCAACCCCAAGGACGCCAAGGTGGCGCTGGCCAAGGAGATCACGGCACGCTTTCACAGCGCGGCTGCAGCCGACGCGGCCGAGCAGGATTTCACCAACCGCAGCAAGGGCGGCGTGCCCGACGAAATTGCAGAGGTGGCACTGGCCGGTGCGCCGCTGGGCATTGGCGCGCTGCTGAAGCAGGCGAACCTGGCGCCGTCCACCAGCGAGGCCCACCGCCTGATTGACGGTGGCGGTGTGCGCGTGGAAGGCAGTGTGGTCAGCGACCGGGGCCTGAAGCTGGACGCCGGCACCTATGTGGTGCAGGTGGGCAAGCGCAAGTTTGCGCGCGTGACGCTGGCCTGAGGGCCAGGGCAGGCATGCAAGCAGGCACCTGCACCCGGTTTCAAGCCAAAACGGCCTCCAGCCCAGGCGGGGTATGCGCGAGCAGCTCACTTTTCAATAGCAAAAGGCAGCGCTGTTGAAATGCTGTTGTCTGGCCACAGGGCCGGGCTGGCCAGCTTAGAGCGTGTTGTGCACTTTTACGCACCCGCGCTCTGCAGCCAGGCCTGTGATGGCAAGGCGCGCCGCGCAGTCAAGGCCGGGGCCTTGGCAAGCGGTGCAACGCCGCCAGCGCGGGTCTGGCTGCAGAGCCCTTCGGGAAAGCCGGGGAAAGGCCCGGCCCCTGCGTTGCACGGCGCTTGCGGTATCCATACCGCGGCGCGCCGTGCGCCTTGTCTCCGGGCCTTTCCCCGGCTTTCGCGGGCACGTAAAAGTGCATAACACGCTCTAACGGCATGGGCTGCCTTGCCACAGGACCACGGCAGGACCACGGCGGGGTAGCGCTGTGGTTGCTTGAGGCAACCACACCAAAGCAGCTGCACCGCTACAGCAGCACGCTGGCGCGCAGGGCTTCAAACGCCTGCAGGGCGGCAGCGCCGTCCAGTTGCTCCAGCTGCTCCAGCACATCGCCTTTTTCAATCTGGCTGAACGCCAGGCTGAAGCTGGAAAAGCGCCGCGTTGCCAGCTGCCCCTGGTGCACCACGCTGACTTCCACATGGCGCGCATCCTGGGAAATGCGGGCCATGGCCGAGAGCACGTTTTTTTGCGAACCTTCGAGCTGCTGGCAAAAGCGCTGGCCGTCAAACACCAGCAGCCCGGTCAGGCCGCGCTCGGCGTTGGCCTTGCGTGCATGGCCGGCAATGCGGGCCACGGCCGTGACCGGCGTGCCCGGTGCCAGCTGGCTGGTGTAAAGCACCTCGTACAAAGTGGTCAGCGCGGAAGTGTGGCCTGCAGGCGGCGCGGCGCGGGCAGGCAAAAAATCGGGGGCAGGAACAGGGACAGAAGCAGGGGTAGGGGGCATGAAGACGGCAATATAGGCACACTGCCGGCTGCCTGCAATGTCAAAAGACACAGCTGACAAACACAGCCGGGGGCGGCCTGCAGACCGGGCCGCACCTCCCTAAAATTGCGCCCACCATGCGCCTTGCCACCCCCGCCAACCACTGCCCGCCACACTGCAACGACTGCAGGCTGCGCGACGCCACCGATGCCTTCACACTGCTGTCACCCCAGCAGCTGGCGCTGGTCGAATCGCTGCGCCTGGGCAGCGTGACCGTGCCTGCCGGTGCAGCGGTGATTGGCGAGCAGGTGCCCAACGGCAAACTGTTCACGCTGTATGCCGGCTGGGCGTTTCGCTACAAGACGCTGAGCGACGGGCGCCGGCAGATTCTGGGCTTTGTGCTGCCCGGCGACCTGGTCGGCCTGCAGCAGGAGTTTGGCGACATGGCGGCGCACGGGGTCGAGGCCCTGACCGAGTGCACGCTGTGCGTGTTTCCGGGCGAGCAGCTGTGGAACCTGTTTCGCAGCGATCCGCGCCTGGGCTACGACGTGACCTGGCTGGCAGCGCGCTCCGAAGGCCAGGTGGACGACAACCTGCTGACCACCGGGCGGCGCACCGCCGCCGAGCGCGTGGCGGTGCTGCTGGTCCAGCTGTACCGGCGGCTTGAGCGCCTGGGCCTGGTGGACGCCGATGGCAGCGTGCCCTTTCCCCTGAACCAGCAGCACATGGCCGATGCGCTCGGGCTGTCGCTGGTGCACACCAACCGCACGCTGCGCCAGCTGGCCCGCCTGGGCCTGCAGCACATTGCGCAGGGCCGGCTGCAGCTGCCCAACCCGCGCGCACTGGAGCGCGCAGCCGAATACTTCGATCTGCCGCCCCGGCGCGTGCCGCTGCTGTAGCGGTTGCAGCGGCTTCAGCGGCACGCGTGCCGCTACCTCCTCCGTACCCCCACGCCGATAATCGCGCCAGCCGCCGCACGCGCTGCTGTGCCAGCGCACGCGCCCTTCCTGATACCGACCCATCCCCCTTTTTCCATGACACCCATTGACCTCCTCATCATGGCCGCCGGCAAAGGCACGCGCATGAAAAGCAGCCGCCCCAAGGTGCTGCACCGCCTGGCCGGGCGGGCGCTTTTGCAGCATGTGCTGGACACCGGCGCGCAGCTGGCGCCGCGCAGCGCGGTCGTCATCACCGGCCATGGCGCTACAGAAGTGGAAGCAGCCATCGCACGCCAGACGGGCGCTGCAGCCGGTTTTGCACTGAAATTTGCGCGCCAGATGCCGCAGCTGGGCACTGGCCACGCAGTGCAGCAGGCGGTGCCGCTGCTGGTGCAGGACGATGGCACCGCCGTGGTGCTGTCGGGCGACGTGCCGCTGACCGAGGCCGACACGCTGCGCGCGCTGGTGGCGGCGTCCCAGGGGGTGGACGGCGGCGCGCTGGCGCTGCTGACCGTGACGCTGCCCGACCCGAGCGGCTATGGCCGCATCGTGCGCAGCGCCGAAGGCGCGGTGCAGGGCATCGTCGAACACAAGGACGCCACCGAGTCGCAGCGCGCCATCACCGAGGTCTACAGCGGCATCCTGGCGGTGCCCTCGCGCCTGCTGGCGCCGTGGCTCTCGCGCCTGTCGAACGACAACGCGCAGGGCGAGTACTACCTGACCGACATCGTTGCCATGGCGGTGCAGGACGGCGTGCCGGTGGTGGCGCACCGCATTCAGGATGCGCTGCAGGTGGCCGGTGTCAACAGCCCGGTGCAGCTGGCCGAACTGGAGCGCGCCCACCAGCTGCGCCAGGCACGGCGCCTGCTGGAACACGGCGTGCGCCTGTTTGATCCGGCGCGCTTTGACCTGCGCGACGACCCCCGCTCGGGCGAGCGCGCCGAACTGGTCTGCGGGCAGGATGTGGAAATCGATGTCGGCTGCATCTTCACCGGCCGCGTGGAGCTGGGCGATGGCGCACAGGTGGGCGCGCACTGCTGCATTGCCAATGCGCACATTGCTGCCGGTGCGGTCATTCACCCCTACACCCACATCGACGGCGAACTGGCCGGCGTGACGGTGGGCGAGGGTGCGCTGATCGGCCCCTTTGCCCGCCTGCGACCCGGAGCGCAGCTGGGCCGCGAAGTGCACATCGGCAACTTTGTCGAAGTGAAAAACAGCCGCATGGCCCAAGGCTCCAAGGCCAACCACCTGGCCTACCTGGGCGACGCGGTGGTGGGCGAGCGCGTGAACTACGGCGCCGGCTCCATCACCGCCAACTACGACGGCGCCAACAAGCACCGCACCACCATCGAGGCCGATGTGCACATTGGCAGCAACTGCGTGCTGGTGGCGCCGGTCACCATTGGCGCGGGCGCTACGGTGGGCGGCGGCTCCACCATCACAAAGGACGTGGCCCCCGGCAGCCTGGGCGTGGCGCGCGGCCGCCAGGCCGGCATTGCCCAGTGGCAGCGGCCGGCCAAGCAGCCCAAGGCCTGAGCGGCTGCAGTGGCTGGAGCGGCTGAGGGCCTGCACAACCCTGGCACTGCCACCGCTACTGCAAAAGACCACCCGGCGGCGCTCAACCCTGCGCTGTGTTCTCTGCGCACGGGCCAGAAATCGCTGAAGAAAATTCAGCCCTGCATTCCTGCCACCCAAGGTTTTGCCGCACAGAGGCGGGCTGCTTTCTGTTACGGGCGTGTCTGTGCAGCCAGCTGCAATGGAATTGCGTATTTCTCACTATGAAATAAATAGCTGCTGGCGCAGGCTGCAATTGGGCTGGAGGCTGTTTTTATTGTGATTATTGGTAAGAGTTCTTACCAATCAGGGTTTGTACGGGGTTGGGGGCTGAAACCGGCAAAAAGCGCGGCTAGCATCCGCGCCCCATGCCCAAAGCCAAACCCAAAACCAAATCCCCCAAA
>JAGOCN010000246.1 GCA_017998735.1 Giesbergeria sp. | reverse complement strand
GTGGGCGCACTGCTGTTCAACGCCTTTGTCTGGGGTGTGTCGTGGTGGCCGTTCCGTTTTCTGCACCAGCGCGGGCTGCACCCGCTGTGGGCCACGGCGCTGGTGTTCGTGCTGGCGGTGGCGGTGCTGCTGGTGCTGCGCCCGCAGGCACTGGCGCTGGCGCGCCGTCACCCGGCGCTGTGGCTGCTGGCGCTGGCCACCGGGCTGACCAACGTGTGCTTCAACTGGGCCATGGCGGTGGGCGACGTGGTGCGCGTGGTGTTGCTGTTCTACCTGATGCCGGCGTGGTCGGTGCTGCTGGCCTGGCGCGTGCTGGGCGACGTGCCCACCCCCATGGCCCTGGCGCGCCTGGTGCTGGCCTTTGCCGGCGTGGCGCTGGTGCTGCTGCCGGCCGGCACCGGCTGGGCGCAGCTGCTGCAGATGGGTTCGAGCCTGTCGGGCGTGGACGCACTGGCGCTGCTGGGGGGCTTCAGCTTCGCGCTGGTCAACGTCACGCTGCGCCGCCTGTACCGCGTGCCGGGCGAGGCGCGCATGCTGGCCATGTTTGGCGGCGGCGCGCTGCTGGCCACGCTTGGCGCCAGCGCCGGCATGGCAGCCGGCGTGGTGGCCGCGCCGCCGGCGCTGGCGCCCGCCTGGGCAGCGGTGGCGCTTGCGCTGACGCTGGCTTTTTTGCTGGGCAACTACGCTTTGCAGTACGGCGCTGCGCGCCTGGCCGCCGGCACCACCGCGCTGGTGATGCTGAGCGAGGTGCTGTTTGCCAGCGCCTCGTCGTGGTGGCTGGGCGCGGCGGTGCTGGCGCCGCGCACCCTGGCCGGCGGCGCGCTGATCGTGCTGGCCGCGCTGCTGGCCACGCTGCCGGCGCGGCGCCGGGCTTTGGTTTAGGGCCGTCTTTGGCAGGCAGTCCAGCGGGACCGCTGGGCCACTGCACACCGGGCCGGCGCGGCTTCTGCCGCAGGCCTGCGTTTTTTGGTAAAAAGTGCCTCCAGCCCATGCACAGCCTGCGCTAGCAGCTCCTTTTATAATAGCAACATTCGGTGCTTTCCACTGAAGGGCTGTCGGCCGGCCGGCGCAAAAACGCGCTGCTGGCCAGCCGCCAGTCAGGGCGTGCGAAGATGCGCCGCCCTGCACTGCCGCGTTCGTGCCTCCCCCTTTTGCCACCCTGGTTACAGACTTTCCATGCTCATCAATTGCGTTGCTTACGAAAACGGCCACAAGCACGCCGACATTCCCGTGGCCGACATCAGCGACTGGCTGGGCCGGCCGGACTGCTTTGTCTGGGTGGCGCTGCAGGACCCCGATGCCGCCGAACTGGCGCAGATGCGGACCGAGTTCGGCTTGCACGAACTGGCGGTGGAGGACGCCCTCAAGGGCCACCAGCGCCCCAAGGTGGAGGAGTACGGCAACATGGTGTTTGTCGTGCTGCACCTGCTGGACCCGACCGCCGAGCCCGGCACCGATGAGGAGCTGGGCGAACTGGCGGTGTTTGCCGCGCCGCATTTCGTGCTGTCGGTGCGCACGCGCAGCCCGCATGGTTTTCAGGAAGTGCGCGAACGCTGCGAGCGCGAGCCCGAGCTGCTGCGGCATGGCGCCGGCTTTGTGCTGTATGCGCTGATGGACGCGGTGGTGGACCGCTATTTTCCGGTGCTGGACGGCTTCGAGGAAGAGCTGGAAGAGGTGGAAGAGCGGATCTTCGAGCCTGGCGCGGCGCGCGCCAACATCGAGCGGCTGTACGCCCTCAAGCGCCGCACCGGCGTGCTGCGCCATGCCGCCACGCCGCTGCTGGACGTGCTGGGCAAGCTGTATGGCGGGCGTGTGCCGCCGGTGTGCGCGGGGGTGCAGGAGTATTTTCGGGACGTGCACGACCACGTCACGCGCATCAGTGGCGCCACCGACGCGGTGCGCGACACCATCGGCACCGCCATCCAGGTGAACCTGTCGATGGTGACCATCGAAGAGTCGGAAACCACCAAGCGGCTGGCCGCCTGGGCGGCGATCTTTGCCGCGTCCACTGCGCTGGCCGGCATCTGGGGCATGAACTTCGATGCCATGCCCGAACTGCACTGGAAATACGGCTACCTGATGGCGCTGGGCTGCATTCTGACCACCGGGGCGCTGCTGTACTGGCGCTTTCGCAAGGTGGGCTGGCTGTGACTGCTGTTGCAGCCACAGCCACATTCAAAGCCGCAACTGCAACCGCTGCCCTGCGGCTGTGCAAACCGCTGTGCGTGCGCCTGGGACGGCGCAGCTTTCAGTTTTAGCGCGTTTTTGCGCTGACCGACCATGCCGCCGGTTTCACTCGCTTTCCTTCTGGGAGAAGGCTGGGGTGAGGGCCAGCGGCGCTGGTCTTCGGCGCATTCATTGTTCCGTGGCCAGTCAGCAAAAAAACGCTCCAAGCCGGTTTCAAAAAACCGGTTTCAGGACCAGCGACCTGGCCGGGGTGCCGAGGGCGTCATGGTCATGCGCGAGCGCAGGCACCACAGCCGGCGCTGGTCGGGCGCGGGTTCAGCAACCGCAGCCGCCGCAGCAGGTGCGCTGGCGGATTGGCGGGCCGGTGCCTGTGCTGCGCTGGCTGCAGGGGCAGGCGCGGCGGCATCCACAGGTGCAGCAGCAGGTGCCGTGACCGTCTTTTCAGGCGCTGCAGGCGCTGCGGAACCGGCAGCGGGCGCTGGCGCCATCCCACCGGCATTGCCTTCGCTGCCTTCACCGCTTTCGCTGTCCTCGGGCTGCTGCGCTGCTGCGGTGGCCGCCACTTCGGCGGCAGCGGCGCGGGCACGGGCGCTTTGCAGGCTGCGCGAGACGCTGCGCGGCTCCATGCCGTACATGTCGGCGAAGGCTTCGACGGTCTTGCCGCTGGATTCAAAGGCGCGCACCAGCGCTTCTTCGCGGGCGGTCTTGGCAGCCATGTCGGCCAGCGCGTCGTCCAGCAAGGCGTTGGCGGCTTCATCGCGTGTGCGCACACGCTCGGCATAGGCCTCGCGCGACAGGCCGCTGGCCTCGATGTTGGCCACGATGCGGGCGCGCAGCTTGAGCAGCATCTCTTCGGGGTTGCCTTGGGCACCCTGGCCGCCCCGGCCCGAGCGGCGGCGGTGCACTTCCACCAGCGCCTGGTGCACATGCTCGGGCGCCATGGCTTCGACGGGCTGGCCTTGCAGGTCGTGGCGCTGCTGGCCGGCGGCCACGCTTTGCAGGTAGCGGGTGGAGCGGGTGTGGATGCCCAGCGCCACCTTCAGCGCTTCGCGCTCGAACTCTTCCGGGTGCGCAGCCACCAGGTCCTGAAAAATGCCGCGCTTGAGCGGCCGGAACACCGCACCAAACAGCGGCGGGTAGAGTTCGGCCAGCTTGTCCAGCGCGGGCGGAATGGGGCGCGGGCCGCGCGGCGCCCTGGCGCCTTCGGCCTGCTGCGCCTGGTTTTGGGATGGGTCCTGCGCCGGGTGCGGCTGCCCCTCGGCTGCACCGGCAGCACCGCCGCTGCCAGCGCCCTTGCGCCGGTTGCGCCCGCCCCGGCGCTTGCCATTGCCGGCAGGCGGGTTCACCGGTGCCATGGCTGCGCTGCCTTCGCCAGGCGCCGGGGCTGCAGCGGAGGCAGCAACGGCTTCAACGCCTTGAGCGGCAGCGTCGGACAGTGCAGGCGACGATGGCAGCGGCGTCGCTGCAGCAGCAGGCGCAGCGGACACGGCAGTGGCTGCGGTATCGGCAGTGGCGGCGGTCTGTTCTGGATGGGGCACGGGGTCGGTCATGGGCTTGGCGGGTGGGTGGCAAAAAACCGCCAATCATGCCAGCCTTGGCCTGTGGGCATGTCAGCAAAGGCAGCAGCTGCTCAGTTGCCCAAGGGGCCGGTGCACCATTGCTGCTCGCAGGGCACGCCGTCGTTGTTGCCGTCCATGCGGGGATCGGGGCAGTTTTTCAGAAAGAATTTGGCCTCGGCGCACGAGGTCATCTGTGAGCAATGCTGGCGCCCGTCGCAGCGGTACGCGCTGGCCACCGGCGCGGCCGGTGCCGACAGGCTGCGGGGCGCGGCGCCAATGCCTGGCTGCTGCGCCATGGCTGCGGCTGCAGCAGCG
>JAGOCN010000245.1 GCA_017998735.1 Giesbergeria sp. | reverse complement strand
GGCGGTGCAGGCGGCGCAGCGTGACGTTGACCAGTGCAAAGGTGAAGCCGCCCAGCAGCGCCAATGCGTCCGCGCCCGACAGACTGGAAGCCATCTGCGAGAGCTGCGCCCAGCCGGTGCCGGCCGGCAGCAGCACCAGCGCCACGCCGGCAAAGGCCAGCACCAGGCGCGCCAGGGCCAGGGGGCTTGGCACCTCGCCCAGCACGCGCCAGGCCAGCAGCACCGACCACGCCGGCATCAGGTAGAAGAGCAGCACCACGCGCACCACGTCGCCCACCGTCACCGCCCAGTTGAAGCACACATTGGTCAGCCCGGTGGCCAGCGCCAGCAGCCACAGCGCCGGGTGGCGGCGCGCCAGCGCCAGCGCCTGCGGGCGCAGCACCAGCAGCACGGCGACCGCCAGCACGAACACCAGCGCCGTGGCCCACAGCGGGTGCAGCCCGCGCTGGTGCAGAAAACGGAACGGCCACCACGACACACCCCAGACAAAGGCGTTGAACAGCAGTGCGCCCACCGGCAGAAAAAAATGCATCAAAATGGCCTCCAGCGCAGGTGCAGCATGCGCCAGCAGCTATCAAAAAAGGAGTGACAAAGAAGTGACTGGAAGGTTGCCGCCACAGGGCTTGGGGGGCGGGCGGGCCAGGCCTGCACAGCGCCGGTGGCCTGCTACAGGTGCGGGTCGCGCCGCGCAATGCGCAGCAGGTGCGTGACCTCGGCGCGGTGGTGGCGGCAGTTGTGCCGGTGCCAGTAGCCGATCAGCCACATGGCGCCGGCCACCACCACGCCAAACACGGTGATGGCGCCAAACACCGACAGCCCGAATTTGAGCGACAGGCTGTAGAGCGCGCCCAGCCCCAGGATGGCGGCCTGCTCGTTGAAGTTCTGCACCGCGATCGAGCGCCCGGCGCCCATCAGGTTGTGGCCCCGGTGCTGCAAGAGCGCGTTCATCGGCACCACCAGAAAGCCGCCCAGGCCGCCGAGCAAAATCAAAAACGGCACCGCCAGCCAGATGCTGTTGATGAACACCATCAGTATCAGCAGCAGCCCCATGGCAATGCCGAGCGGAATGACATGCGTGGCGTTGTCCAGGCGCATGCGCATGGACGCCAGCACCGCGCCGGCGGCGGTGCCAATGGCCACCACGCCGGTCAGCGCGGCGGCGTTGGTGGTGTTGTAGCCCAGCGCCACCGCGGCCCAGGCCAGCACGATGAACTTCAAATTGCCGCCCGCGCCCCAGAACAGGGTGGTGGTGGCCAGCGAAATCTGCCCCAGCCGGTCGCGCCACAGGCGGTTGTTGCAGGTCCAGAAGTCGGGCAGCAGCGCCAGCGTGTTGAGCGTGATGCTGCGCGTGGGGTCCTGGCGCAGCGGGCGCATTTCCACGCCGGTGTGCGGAATGCGCAGGTTGAACCAGGCGGCCAGCGCGTACACGAAGATCAGCGCAGCAATGGCGGCATCGGCCGGGCTGTCGATGCCCAGGTCGATCAACGGCAAATCAATGGACAGCAGCAGCCCGGACAACCGGTACCCCACCAGCTGCCCGCCCAGCAGCACGCCCAGGATGATGGACGCAATCGTCAGGCCCTCGATCCAACCGTTCGCCTTGACCAGCTGCGAGGCCGGCAGCAGCTCGGTCAGGATGCCGTACTTGGCGGGCGAGTACGCTGCGGCGCCCAGGCCGACCACCGCATAGGCCACCAGCGGGTGCGAGCCAAACAGCATCATCAGGCAGCCGACGATCTTGATGGCGTTGCTGAAGAACATGACGCGCCCCTTGGGCAGGGCGTCGGCAAAGGCGCCCACAAAGGGCGCCAGCACCACATAGAACAGCGCAAACATCGGCACCAGCGCAGCGCGCTGCCATTCGGGAGCGCCGCCGGTGCGCAGCAGTTCCACAGCGGCGACGAAGAGGGCGTTGTCGGCCAGCGAGCTGAAGAACTGCGCCGACATGATGGTGAAAAATCCGCGCTTCATCGGTTGGCTGCAAGGCCCTCAGCAGCGCTGAGAACGGGGTAGGGGAGGGCTCCTGAACGGGCGACAGGCGGTTATAGCATGTGCCCCTGGCGCTGCTGCGGTGCCAGAATCGCGCCTTGTCCACTGCTGGCGCCCGCCGCGCCTGTTGCCCTGCCATGCCGCGCCCCATCCATGCCCGCATCCACACCGCTGCCCTGCGCCACAACCTGGCGCGCCTGCAGGCGGCCACGCCCGACGCACGCACCTGGGCGGTCGTCAAGGCCAACGCCTATGGCCACGGCATCGAACGCGCCTTTGACAGCCTGCGCGCCGCCGACGGTTTTGCGCTGCTGGACCTGGACGAGGCCGAGCGCGTGCGCCGCCTGGGCTGGCGCGGGCCGGTGCTGCTGCTGGAGGGCGTGTTCGAGGCACGCGACCTGGAGCTGTGCTCGCGCCTTGCGCTGTGGCATGTGGTGCACTGCGACGAGCAGATCGACATGCTCAGCCGGCACAAGACGCAGCAGCCGCACCGGGTGTTTCTGAAGATGAACTCGGGCATGAACCGGCTAGGCTTTGCGCCGCTGCGCTTTCGCAGCGCCTGGGCGCGGCTGAGCGCGCTGCCGCAGGTGGACGAGATTTCGTGCATGACGCATTTCTCGGACGCCGACGGCGCGCGCGGCATTGCACACCAGATGGCCGCCTTTGCCGCAGCCACCGAAGACCTGCCGGGCGAGCGCAGCCTGTGCAACAGCGCCGCCCTGCTGCGCCACGCCAGCGCCAGCGCTGCGGTGCGCGCCGACTGGGTGCGCGCCGGCATTGCGCTCTACGGCAGCGCGCCCGACCACCCCGCGCACGGCGCCGCGCACTGGGGCCTGCAGCCGGCCATGACGCTGTCCACCCGGCTGATTGCGCTGCAGCAGCTGCAGGCGGGCGACACGGTCGGCTATGGATCGAGCTTCACCGCCGAGGCGCCCATGGTGATCGGCATTGCCGCCTGCGGCTACGGCGACGGCTACCCGCGCCATGCCGGCACCGGCACGCCGGTGCTGGTGGCCGGCGTGCGCACGCGCCTGGTGGGGCGGGTCAGCATGGACATGGTGACCGTGGACCTGGGGCCGGTGCTGGCCGCCGGCGTGGAGGCCGGTTTCGGCACCGAGGTCACGCTCTGGGGCAGCGCTGCCAATGGCGCCGTGCTGCCCATCGACGCCGTGGCGCACGCCGCCGGCACCGTCGGTTACGAGCTGATGTGCGCGCTGGCCACGCGCGTGCCGGTGTCGGCCGACTGAGCGCGGCAGAGCCGCGGCAAAGGACGGTTTGCTGACCATTGCCTGACCACCGCCTGACGGCCGTGTTGGCGCAGAGCCGCACCCGTGCGACACTGAAAGACGGGGGTGCGCCGGGCGCACCCGACCCCGGGCAGGTTGCCCGAAGCACTGCGGCAGTCGCAGCACGGAGCGACAAGCATGAAAAATCACCCCCTTCGCGCAGGCCACCGGCCCTTCAGGGCGCAGCCCTGGCGCAGCCACATGGCCGGTTGCGCGCTGGCCTTGCTGGCAGCGCAGGCCAGCCATGCCGCGCAGCCCGGTCCGGACACCGACGCCGCCCAGGCCCAGGCCGTGCAGTGGCGCCAGCAGGCCCTGGCCTACGAACATGCCGAAGGCGTGCCGCGCGACCCGGCACGCGCCACCACGCTGTACTGCCATGCCGCCCGCCTGGGCGACGCCGAGGCGCAGTACCACCTGGGCTGGATGTACGCGCACGGGCGCGGCGTGGAGCGCGACGATGCGGCAGCAGCGTATTTTTTCCACGCAGCGGCCGAGCAGGGCCTGGACGTGGCGGTGCGCATGCTGTCCGTGGTGGGCGGCACGCCGGGGGCCGAGCCGGCGTGCATGAAGCCGCCGCAGCTGGCCAGGGCGGCCTCCGCGCCCGAAGAGGACGCCGCCGACGCCCCCAGCCCCGGCGTCAACTACCAGGCGATTGCGCCGCGCAAGATTTTCGACCTGGTGGTCAAGATGGCGCCGCAGTACCAGATCGAGCCGCAGCTGGCGCTGGCCATCATTGCCGCCGAATCGAACTTCAACCCGCAGGCGCTCTCGCCCATGAACGCGCAGGGCCTGATGCAGC
>JAGOCN010000244.1 GCA_017998735.1 Giesbergeria sp. | reverse complement strand
GCCCGCTGCCGGTGCGCATCCGCCGCCCGGGCACCATTGCGCGCCTGGTGCTGACGGTGGCAGCCGATTCGCTGCAGTCGAACGCCGCCGTCATCCGGCTGCTGCTCTCGCCCGGGCCGCGCCGCCACCCTTCGGACTTTGTGCATGTGCCGCTCAAAGTGCGCGACCCGAACGCGCTGGCGGTGCTGGCCACCATCGTCTGCATCACGCCCGGCACGGCCTGGGCCGAGCTGTCGCTGGACCGCAGCGTACTGCTTCTGCATGTGCTGGAGGTGGACGACGCGGCAGCCATCGTGGCCCATGTGCAGCACGCCTACGAGCGCCCGCTGATGGAGATTTTTGAATCATGATGACCCAGACCCCGGTTCTGTCGTGGGCGCTGCCCCTGGCACTGGTTTTGCTCATGCTGGCCATGGGCTGCTGCCTGGTGCGCCTGCTCATCGGCCCGGCCGCGCAGGACCGGGTGCTGGCGCTGGACTGCATGTACTTGAACGCCATGCTGGCCATGCTGGTGCTGAGCCTGTGGCACGACAGTGCCAGCGACTTCGAGGCGGCGCTGTTGATTGCCATGTTCGGTTTTGTCAGCACCACCGCGCTGGCCAAGTTTCTGCTGCGCGGCGAGGTGATCGAATGAGCGCGCCCACCTCCGCTGCCCTGCTGCCCCTGTGGCTGGAGATTGTGGTGGCAGTGCTGATACTGGCCGGCGCGCTGGTGGCGCTGCTGGGCTCGGCCGGGCTGCTGCGCCTGCGCAGTTTTTTCGAGCGGGCCCATGCGCCGGCCATCATTGCCACGCTGGGGTGCTGGTGCATCGTCTACGGCACGGTGCTGTACTTTTCGCTCACCGGCGAAGGGCTGGCGGTGCATGTGCTCCTGATTGCGCTGTTTGTGGCGGTGACGGTGCCGATCACCACCATCTTCCTGTTCCGCGCCAGCCTGTTCCGTGCCCGCCAGATGGGCAAGCCGGGCGTGCCGCGCAGTGTCAGTGCGCCTTCGGAACGCGGGAATTCGAGCAATTAGCGCAAGCAGTGCAGGATTCTGGTCAGCGACTGAAAATGGCGGTGCCCCCGCCCACGGAAACCGGCTTGAAATTGCCGTTTTTCTCGAACAGCGCCAGCTCTGTGGGATTGACATAGACCACCCAGAGGGCATGCGAATGTTTCTGCAGGGCTGCACACCATTTGTCTATCACCGGCGCCATGACGCTGGCATCAAACGGGTTGTACAGGTACAGCACCACGCCCATGACTGGCGGCTCATAAACGGTGGCGTCGCCGAGGATGAGCTGGATGCGGTCCACATTCGGCCAGTGGCCCAGTGCGGCCGCCATGTTCTGCGTGGCCGCCAAGTGCAGTTCTTCAGAAAACTCCACGCCCACAATGCGCTGAAAACCCGCCTTGGCCGCCAGCAGCAGCGCCCGCCCCTTGCCCGAACCCAGGTCGACAAAAACCAGTTCGCCCGGATTGATCGGCAGCGATTGCACGATGGCATTGAAGGCCGGCTCGGAAATGGGCTGGTAGGGCTGTGCACCCTTGCTGTTTTCGCTGATGGTGCCCAGCGCGCTCAGGCTGACCAGGCGGTGGGTTTCCACCCCCGGAATCTGGTCAACCGAACACCTGTGCTGTGCTTTGGCATCTTTGGAAATCAGGCGTTTTCCGTGGTATTGCAGGTTGTAGACCAGCAATGGGCCAAACATGCGCCAGCCATGGCGCTGCCAGACGTTCTGGATTCTTCTGCTGAACTGGGCCATTGATGCCATGGATGCACACGCGAGGTGGAGAAAGGTGGACCAGCCAGGAAAACAGAAAAATGCCTTTTTCAATTGCCAGACAAGGGCATGAAAGTCACGGCACGGCCGCTATCTCATGAAGTCGAAAGTTTCCAGCAAATCCGGCTTCTTTGCAACGCGACCACTGTATTTTCAGATGTATTCCATGCACCTGCGAATGCTTGCACAAACATGGCTTGTGTCCGGCATGCAGGTGCACTGCGCAAGAACTGCCAATGCCCCTGGCGCTGCTGGGCACGCCCCCGAATGGGCATGGCTGCAGCACCGGCTTGCATTCCAAAAATGCGGCGCCTGTCACGCGCCCTTCACCTCACACTGCCCCGAACCCGCCACCCCCCGGCGTGTGGATTTCAAACACATCGCCCGGCTCCATCTGTGTCTGTCCCAAGTGGGCCAGCAGTTCGGTGCTTCCATCGGCGCGCAGTACGCGGTTGATGCCGGGGGCGCCGCTTTGCCCGCCGGCCATGCCAAAAGCCGGGTGGATGCGGCCGTTGGACAGGATGCTGGCCGCCATGGGTTCGAGAAACTGGAGGCGCCGCACGCCGCCCTGGCCGCCAACCCAGCGGCCCGCGCCGCCCGAGTCGCGCCGCAGCGCGTAACCCAGCAGCCGCACCGGAAAGCGGAACTCCAGCACCTCGGGGTCGGTCAGGCGCGAATTGGTCATGTGCGTCTGCACCACGCTGGTGCCGTTGAAGCCGCCCACCAGCGCGCCCTGCGCGTCAAACACGCCGCCCGCGCCGCTGCCGCCCGAGATGGTTTCGTAGTACTGGTGGTGTTCGTTGCCAAAAGTGAAGTTGTTCATGGTCGGCTGGCTGCTGGCCGACACGCCCAAGGCGCCGAACAGCGCGTTGGTGATGCAGGTGGAGGTTTCCACGTTGCCCGCCACCACCGCGGCCGGCGGGTTCGGGTTGAGCATCGAGCCGGGCGGAATTGTCACCTTCAGGGGTTTAAGGCAGCCGGCGTTGAGTGGAATGTCGTCGTCCACCAGGCAGCGGAACACATACAGCACCGCGGCCATGCACACCGCCGTGGGGGCGTTGAAGTTGTTCGCCTGCTGCGCGCTGGTGCCGGTGAAGTCGATCTCGGCGGTGCGTGCGGCGCCATCCACGCGCACTGCCACACATATCTGCGCGCCGTTGTCGAGTGCCAGCGTGAAGCGCCCGTCCTGCAGGCGTGCCGCCAGGTGTGTGATGGCGCGGCGCACGGCTTCTTCGGCGTTGTCCTGCACATGCTGCATGTAGGCCTGCACCACCGGCAGGCTGAACTGCTGCACCATGCTGCGCAGTTCCTGCACACCCTTTTCGTTGGCGGCAATCTGCGCTTTCAGGTCGGCCAGGTTCTGCTGCGGGTTGCGGCTCGGGTGTTCGCCGCTGGCCAGCAGCGCCAGCACCTCGGCCTCGCACAGCCGGCCGGCGTCTACCAGTTTCACGTTGTCGATCTGCACGCCCTCTTCGCCGATGCGCGTGGAAAACGGCGGCATCGATCCCGGCGTGGTGCCGCCGATGTCGGCGTGGTGGCCCCGGCTGCCGACATAGAACGCGGGCTGCGCAGCACCGCTGGCCGCGTCCGGTTCATCCAGATAGACCGGCGTGATCACGGTGATGTCGGGCAGGTGTGTGCCGCCGTGGTAGGGGTCGTTCAGCACATACACATCGCCCCGCTGCATGCGCCCGGCGTTTTCGCGGACCACGGTCTTGATGCTTTCGCCCATGGAACCCAGGTGCACCGGCATGTGCGGCGCGTTGGCGATCAGCTGGCCTTCGGCGTCGAACAGCGCGCAGCTGAAATCGAGCCGCTCCTTGATGTTCACTGAATACGCGGTGTTTTGCAGCTGCAGCCCCATCTGCTCGGCAATGTTCATGAACAGGTTGTTGAACACCTCCAGCAGCACCGGGTCCACCGTAGTGCCGGCCGCGTACTGCAGCGCACGCGGCACGGCGCGCTCCAGCAGCAGGTGGTCCAGTTCGGTCAGCGTGGCCACCCAGCCGGGCTCGACCACGGTGGTGGCGTTCTGCTCGGCAACGATGGCCGGGCCGGGCACCACGTCGCCGGGGCGCAGGTCGGCGCGCACCACCAGCGCTGCCTCGTGCCAGGCGGCAACGCCGTCGGTGCCGCCGCTGAACATGTGCACGGTGTCCCGGCGCGGCACCTCGCGCGCCGGGTGCAGCGGGTGCGCCGGCTCCTGCGGTGCGTCGCCGGCCACCACCACTTCGACCGATACTGCCCCGGCCACCAGCGCCTTGCCCTGCATCAGAAACGAAAACCGCTGGCGGTAGGCCGCCTCGAAACCGGCGGTGA
>JAGOCN010000243.1 GCA_017998735.1 Giesbergeria sp. | reverse complement strand
GGCACGCACTCGCGCAACCTGGCGCTGGCGCGGGCGCTGCACAACCCAGAGCATGTGGTGATGGACGCCGGCCAGACGGACGGCGGTGTGCGCATGCGCGACTACGGGCGTTTTGGCCTGCCCGATGGCGATGCCCCCGGCACCCGCTCGCTGCTGATCGAATGCGGTTTTCACGGCGACCCGTCCAGCCGCGACGTGGCGCAGGACCAGTGCATCCGCTTTCTGGCGCTCTCGGGCGTGGTGGAAGAAGACGAACTGGAGCGGCTGCTGCCCGGCTGGAAGCTGCCCGACGCACCGCGCCAGTGGGCCCTGGAAGTGAGCGAAACCGTGGTTGCCAGAAGCAGCGCCTTCCGTTTCCATGGCCCCTGCACCAGCCTGCAGGTGATTGAAAAAGCCGGCACCGTGATCGGCGACAACGACGGCCGCCCGGTCGCCACGCCCCACGACGACTGCGTGCTGGTCATGCCCTCCACGCGCCAGCTGCGCGAGGGCGTGACCGTGGTGCGCTTTGCGCGCCAGCGGCCGCTCTGAAACTGCAAAGTGGCAAAGCGCTGGTCTTGCCCCGCACAAGGCACCAAAGCAGTTTCAGGCTGGCTGGACGGTGAAGGCTGGGTACCGGGCCATCCATCACTGCCTTTTTTGCAACTTCAGGGTATTTTGGCAAAAAATGCCTCCAGCCCAGTCACAGCATGCGCCAGCAGCTATTTTTTCAATAGCAAAATACAACGCTCTTTGCACAAGGACTGCAGGCCGGCCAGGGAAAAAAGGTTTTGAGTCGGGCGGAAGCCGGCAAGCCGGCCCACCCGCAAACCTGCAAAAACCCGGTCCGGTCTGCGCTTCAGCGCGCCACGTCGATCACCACCCGCCCGCGCACCTGGCCGGCCAGGATGGCTTCGGCCAGTTCGGGCAGGCGGGCCATGGGTTCGACCGTGGTGATGGTGTCCAGGTGCGCCGGGTCCAGGTCGCGCGCCAGCCGTTTCCAGGCCGCATGGCGCGCCGGCATGGGCGCCATCACCGAATCGACCCCCAAGAGCGCCACGCTGCGCAGGATGTGCGGCAGCACGCTGGCCGGCAGATCGACGCCGCCGGCCAGACCGCAGGCGGCCACGCCGGCGCCGTATTCCATCTGCGCCAGCACATTGGCCAGCGTGGTGCTGCCGACCGAATCGACCGCACCGGCCCAGGTTTCACGCTGCATCGGGCGCAGCGGGCCTTGCAGGCTGGCGCGGTCGATGAAGGCGCTGGCGCCCAGGCCGCGCAGGTAATCGTGCGTTTCCGGCCGGCCGGTGGACGCCGTGACGTGGTGGCCGGCCCTGGCCAGCAGGCTGACCGCCACCGAACCCACGCCGCCCGCCGCGCCGGTCACCAGCACCTGGCCGGTGCCCGGCTGCGCATGGCCCCAGCGCTCCAGCGCATCGACACACAGCGCAGCCGTGTAGCCGGCGGTGCCAATCGCCATCGCCTGCAGCGGCGTGAAGGCGTCCGGCAATGCCACCAGCCACTCGGCCTTGACGCGTTGAAAGCGCGTGAAGCCCCCCCAGTGCGTTTCCGACAGGCCAAAGCCGTTCAGCACCACCGCATCGCCCGCCTTCCACTGCGGCGAGCGCGATTCGACCACCGTGCCCGCCAGGTCGATGCCAGCCACCATCGGCAGGCTGCGCGCCACCTTGTTGCGGTTGCCGGACAGCGCCAGCCCGTCCTTGTAGTTCAGCGCCGAGTACTGCACTTCAATCAGCACCTCATCGTCCGGCAGGTCGGCCAGGGTGAGCTGTTTGAACGTGGTGCGGGCCTTGCCCTCGTGTTCTTCGATCACGACGGCGGTAAAGGTGTCTGCCATGGCAAAGGGCTCCTGTCAGAAAAAAGTGGAAAGAAAAAAACAAACCAACAAACAAAGGGATGGAAACCAGAACAGCAAAGGCTTGCCCAGGACAAGCCAGGCCAGCGTTCCCGATTCCCTGGCACCCATGGTACGCACGCCTGTCCCGTGCCGCCGTCTGCTGAAGCACACCCAGGCCCTGGCCGCTGCGCACGGGCTGCAAGCGTTTGCGGCAGAACACAGGTTTGTCCAAACATTGAAATGCTATTGGTTCAATAGCTGCTGGCGCAAGCTGCGCCTGCGCTGGAGGCTGATTTGACCTGAAATTTGCAGGCTGGCAGTTTCTGCCGCACAGAACGCTGTGGGTGGGCACAGGTACAGAGACAGATACAGGCCCGGCGCCAGTCGCCTTTCAAGGCTTTGCCCGGTTTGCTGCGCTGCCGGTTTCCCCTGCAGTGCTTTGCCGGCCGGGGCGACGGCGGCACCACGACTTGAACGGCGGGTGCCCAAGCGCACACCCAGACCTCAGCGCTGTTCGCGCAACTGCACATCCTTGGGGTAGCGCAGCACATGCTCGGCGGCAAAGCGTGCGCTGGCGCCGGCGGGCAGGCTTTGCTGCCACAGCACGGTGCCGGGCGCGCCGCCAAAGCCCAGGCTGGCGGGTTCGGGCGTGTAGCGCGAGCGCACCTCGATTTTTTCGTCGCGTGACACGGGGGCGGCATGCAGCACCTGCAGTTCGATGGCGCTGGCATGCTGGTTGTCGATGCGGTAATTGCTCTGCACGGTGCGCTCGGTGCTGGCGCCGGTCAGCCCCGCCGTGCCGCGCGTGTCCTGCACCGGCTCGGCGCGCACCGCCACCTTGTCGTCGCGGCCAAACGCCAGTTCGGTGCTGACCGCGTCGGCCGCTGCGCTGCCGGCATGGCTGCTGGTGCTGCTGAAGTCCAGCCGGCCATTGCCGATGAAACGCGTGCCCTGCAACAGCGCCACCGGCCCTGCCGGCCACACGCCGGCAGGCCGGGCAATGTGCGCCACCAGGTACGCAGCCAGTTCCACCGCTGGCGTGGTGCGGGTCAGCAGGCGGGCGGGGGCGTCGGTGCTGCCGAGTGCCAGCGTGGTGCGCTCGCCACTGCCGGGCACGCTGGTGCGGCCGGGCACGGCAAATTCAGTGGCGTAGGCGCCTTCCTCGACCTGCACTTCAAAGTCGGGCAGGGCGGGCTCCTGTGCTGCCGCGCCGGCAGCGGGCGCAGGGGCCGGGGCGGCCATGGCCATGTCAGAGGCTTCCGCCATCGCCTTGCTGCGCGCCATCTGCAACGCCGGGGGCGGGGCAATGTCCAGCACCCACGGGCGCGGCAGCCGGCCCTGCGCAGCGCGCTGCGGCGCGCCGGTGGACAGGCGCAGCTGCACGCCGCTCCAGTCTTCGCCGGTGTTCTGCGCCACGGTGGCCAGGCGCTCGATGCGCACGCTGCCGGTGCTGCTGCCCTGGCCCTGCCTGCCGCCCCTGTTGTCCAAACCGCTGGTGCCACCAGTGCCGTCCATGCCCTCCAGCGTGGCGCGGTAGCTGCTTTGCCAGGCCGGGCCGCGCACCTGGTAGACCAGGCGCAGCGCGGCGGCGCGCTCGGTGGCCAGCTGCACCCGCACCCGCATCACCTGGCTTTGCGCGCCGGCGCTGCGGCCTTGCTCCTGCTGCAAAGCGCGCAGGCGCTGCTCCAGAACGCCTTTTTCACGCTGCAGCTGGTGTGCGCGCAACTGGTTGTCCTCCAGGCTGCGCCGCAGCGCCTCGGCCGTGGCCTGGATCTGCGCCGGGTTGGGCGCGGCAAGGCCCTTGCCGCCCTCGGACGACGGCGCCAGCGTGGCCACGGTTTTCAGATAGCTGTCCGACAGCTGCAGCGCGCTGACCGCCGCGTTGACCCGCGCCAACTCGTCTTCCACGCTGCGGATGCCGCCTTCCTGCGCGCTGGCGCATTCGGGCACCAGTGCGCGCTCGCTGGTGTCCACCCGCACCTCGCCCACACGCACGCCGTCGCCCTGCGCCTGCAGGCTTTGCGGGTCCAGCGCGGCTGGCAGGCAGGTGAACACCGCCGCGCGCGCGCCGGCGGCCAGCGCCAGCGTGCGCTCCACCGTGGCGCTGCCCTGGTAAAGGGTGACGCGGTCAATGCGCGAGGCGCCGGGTTGCTGCGCTGGTGTCTGCATTTGTGCCTGCGCTGCCGTGCCGCCCAGCGCCAGCGCGGCAGCAGCGCAGACCGTGGCCAGCAGGTGTGGCGCTGCCGGCAGGC
>JAGOCN010000242.1 GCA_017998735.1 Giesbergeria sp. | reverse complement strand
CCCCGCATGGCGCGCGACGAGAGCGCAGGGCAGGGCCATTTTGTGGTGCCGACGCTGATTGAAATCGACAGCGTGGAGCGCCTGCAGCGCGAGGTGTTCGGCCCGGTGCTGCATGTGCTGCGCTACCCGCGCGAGCAGTTGGGCAAAGTGCTGGACGCCATCAACGCCACCGGCTACGGCCTCACTTTTGGCGTGCACAGCCGCATCGACGAGACCATTTCCCAGGTCACGCAGCGCGCGCAGGCCGGCAATATCTATGTGAACCGCAACGTGATTGGCGCGGTGGTGGGCGTGCAGCCTTTTGGCGGCATGGGCCTGTCGGGCACCGGCCCCAAGGCGGGCGGGCCGCTGTACCTGTACCGGCTGTTGCAGCCGGGCGCCGACGGCAACCTGGCGCTGGCCGCACTGCCTGCCATGCCGGTCAGCCCTGGTGCATCGCCTGCTGCAGCCGCCGCCGCTGTTGCCGTTGCTGAAAAACCGCTGCAGTCGTTGGCCGAACTGGCCCAAGCCCTGCGCAGCCCGGCCTTTGCCGCGCTGGACGGCTGGAATGCCAGCGGCGGCGCCGAGCGTGCCCAGGCCGCCTGCGCTGCCTACCGCACCGCTGCCAGCGGACTGGCCCCCAGCTACCTGCTGCCCGGCCCGACCGGCGAATCCAACCGCTACCGGCTGCTGCCGCGCGGCGCTGTCTGGGCGCTGCCGCACACCGCGCTGGGACTGGTGCACCAGCTGGCGGCGGTGCTGGCGAGCGGCAATGCCTGCTGGCTGCAGGCGCCCGAGCCCGGCAGTGCGGTGGCACTGGCGCTGGCCGCGCTGCCTGCCCCAGTGCGTGAACAGGTGCAGGTTCGCCCTGCAGACGACCTGCTGACCGAAACCCAATTGAGCGCATTGCTGTTTGAAGGCGATGGCGACGCACTGCACGCCTTGCTGCCCGATCTGGCACAGCGGCAGGGCGCACTGGTCAGGGTGGAAAACCTGACCCCCGCGCAGCTGGCCGACGGCGCCACCTACGACCTGAGCGCGCTGGTGCACGAGCAAAGCACCAGCACCAACACGGCGGCGGCCGGCGGCAACGCCCAGCTCATGACCATGGGCTGACATGTTTTCGCGCTTTTCGGGTTGTCGGTTTTGCCCCTTCCCCCGCTGGGGGAAGGCGGGGATGGGGGCCAGCGGCGCAGGCCAATGGCGCGCTGCGAATTGCATGGCAGGTTTGCCGCCCATCAGCGCCGCCGGCCCTCACCCCAGCCCTCTTCCAGAGTGAGAGGGAGCCAAACCGGCAGCACTGTGGTCAGCGCAAAAACGTTCTGGCTGTGACCCGTTTCCTGATTTCCTGATTTCCTGATTTCCATGGTGACAGCCCAGCCCAGCCCAGCCCTGCCCAACCGGCAGGCCTGTCTGGTGACCCCTCCCTGGGACGGGGCGGTGTCGCCTTTTTTCACCGGTTCCCCGTTCCACTCCCCAAGGAGACTTTCATGAACTTTTCCGATCCCACTGCCATCATGTTCGGCCTGTATTTGCTGGCCATGCTGTTCATCGGTTTTCTGGGCTACCGAGGCACCGACAACCTCGACGACTACATCCTGGGCGGGCGCAGCCTGGGCAGTTTTGTGACGGCCCTGTCGGCGGGCGCGTCCGACATGAGCGGCTGGCTGCTGATGGGCCTGCCCGGCGCCATTTACCTCTCGGGTTTGAGCGAGGCCTGGATTGCCGTCGGGCTGGTGGTGGGCGCCTACCTGAACTGGCGCTTTGTCGCGGCGCGGCTGCGCCTCTACACCGAGCGCGCCGGCAACGCGCTCACCCTGCCCGACTACCTGGCCAACCGTTTCGAGGACAAGGAGAACCTGCTGCGCATCCTGACCACGCTGGTCATTCTGGTGTTCTTCACGGTGTACTGCGCCTCGGGCGTGGTGGCCGGCGCGCGCCTGTTTGAAAACATGTTCGGCCTGCCGTACCAGACCGCGTTGTGGGTAGGCGCCGCCTGCACCATTTCCTATGTGTTCATCGGCGGCTTTCTGGCCGTCAGCTGGACCGACACCATCCAGGCGTCGCTGATGATCACCGCGCTGATCGTCGCGCCCGTGGTGGCCTACCTGGCCGTCACCGGCGGCCTGCAGCCCACGCAGACCTTTGCCGAGCTGATCGAGCCGTCCAAGCGCGACGTGATGAAGGGCGCATCGTTTGCCGGCATCGTCTCGCTGCTGGCCTGGGGGCTGGGCTACTTTGGCCAGCCGCACATCCTGGTGCGCTTCATGGCGGCCGAATCGGTGGCGACCATTCCGGCCGCCCGCCGCATCAGCATGGCCTGGATGATCTTGTGCCTGGCCGGCGCGGTGGCCGTCGGCTATGTCGGCATTCCGTACTTTCTGACGCACCCCGCAGGCGCGGTGGCCGTGAACGCCAACTCCGAAACCGTGTTCATTGAACTGGCCAAGCAGCTGTTCAACCCCTGGATTGCCGGCCTGCTGCTGGCCGCCATCCTGGCCGCCGTGATGAGCACGCTGTCGTGCCAGCTGCTGGTGTGCTCCAGCGCCCTGACCGAAGACATCTACCGCACTTTCCTGCGCAAGAACGCCGGCCAGACCGAACTGGTGTGGGTGGGCCGCGCCATGGTGCTGGCGATTGCACTGGTGGCGATTGCCATCGGCAGCAACCCCGAGTCGCGTGTGCTGGGCATGGTCAGCTACGCCTGGGCCGGTTTTGGCGCTGCTTTTGGCCCGGTCATCATCCTGTCGCTGTTCTGGCCCGCCATGACGCGCAACGGCGCGCTGGCCGGCATTCTGGTCGGCGCGGTCACGGTGGTGGTCTGGAAGCAGGGCGGCTGGCTGGGCCTGTACGAAATCGTTCCCGGCTTCATCTTTGCCGCGCTGGCGACCTATGTGGTCAGCCGCATGGGCCAGGCTTCCAGCGCCATGCGCAACCACCACCAAGCGGTGGAGATGGAGTTGCGCACTGCGTTGGCGTGAAAGGCTTTTTCGTCCCGGCTGCCCAGCATCGGCTGTGGAGTCGGGGTGGGTTGGAAGGTGCGCTGTTTGAAAGATATCGGCTGAGGCGGTGGGTCTCTGGTCTGCTGCTGATTTGGCAGCGGCTCCAGCTTCATGCGCCGCTGGCCCCCATCCCAACCTTCCCCCAGCAGGGGAAGGGGCAAAACCAGCGGACCAGTCAGCACAAATCCGCGCTAGCTCCCAGCCCCAAAGCGCCGCATCAGCTCTCCCTGCACCTGCGCCGGTGAATGCTGGCCTTGCGCACCGGCGCGGGCAAACGCGGCTGCCGCAGCCGGGTTGTTGTCGAACTTGAGGTACAGGCGCCGCAGCTGGTCTTCATCGGCATAGCCCAGCTCCACGCGCTCGTCGATGCGGCCGGCGCGGACCAGGGCCGGGTCCAGGTGCTCGGCGTGGTTGGTGGTCATGACAAGGACGGTGCCTTCCTGCGTTGCCACACCGTCCAGAGCGTTCAGAAAACCGCTGAACGACAGCCGGACCTGCGAATGCGCGGTGTCGCGGTTTTTGAAGAACGCATCCACGTCCTCGATCAGCAGCAAAGAGCGCTGCGGCACCGCGGCCAGCAGGCCGTGGATTTTTTCATCGGTGACGATCGGGCTGGCCAGGCTGAGCGTGCAGACATTCAGGTGCAGCTCGCTCGCCAATGCGGTCACCAGCGAGGTCTTGCCGGTGCCGGGCGGCCCGTACAGCAGGTAGCCGCGCCGCCACGGAATGCCCAGCAGGGCGTAACGCTCCCGGTGGCTGAAAAACCGTTGCAAATCGGCCAGCAGCGCCTCGCCCTGGCCCGCCTTCAGCACCACAGAGGACAGAGGCCGGCGGCTCCCGAGCCGTGCGCGAACCCAGTCGCCGCCGTGGAACGGGTTGGGGATGTAGACCGACAGCGTGTCCGTCTCGCGCGCTGCCCGGGCGTCGATGGCCGCGTTCAAAAGCTCCTGCAACCGCGCCGGCGAGCGGCCAAACTGCGACAGACTGACCCGCTCGAACACGCTTTGCGCCACCTGCAGTTCGCGCCGCAGCCACAGCCAGCGGCCCTCGACGCGCAGGATGTGCAGGCCCTCGGCCGGGGACAGAAAGGCGCGCGGTGGCTGGCCGTTGC
>JAGOCN010000241.1 GCA_017998735.1 Giesbergeria sp. | reverse complement strand
TTTCTGCCAGCAGCGTCTCCAGCGAGTCCGATTCGCGCACCTCGCCCGAGGACTGCAAACGTGCGCTTCCCGGCGTCCATTGCACCTGTGCCAGCACGCTGCCCAAAGGGGTGAACAGCTTCAGTTCACCGCTTTCGGCACTGCCCTGCAGTTCAAAGCCGGCGCTGAAGGACTGGGATGCCTGGTCCTCTACCTGCAGTGCCAGCCGGCCATTCCAGGCGGTGCGTGCCGAATACTGCGCCTGCAGCGGCTGCCTGGCCTGCTGAGCGCACCCCGCTGCCAGCGCCAGCACCATGGCGGCCAGCAGCCAGCGCATTGCCCTTGAAAAAAAGGCACTCCACGCGGCCGTGGCCTGGCGCGCTGCGCCTGCGCTCAAGGCGGTGTCCGTCACAGCGCCACACCCAGCCGTTTCAGGGTGCTGCGCAGGGTCTCGTTGTCTGAGCTGCTTTTCAGGCCCTGTGACCACACCTGCCGGGCGCGTTCCTGCTGGCCCATGCTCCACAGCACCTCGCCCAGGTGGGCGGCAATTTCCACGTCTGGCCTCTTCTCAAAAGCCGCTTCCAGCAACCGCGCCGCTTCTGCGCGGTTGCCCAGGCGAAACTCCACCCAGCCCAGGCTGTCCTGGATGAAAGGGTCTTCGGGTGCAAGGCTGACGGCCTTCTGGATCAGTTCCCTGGCTTCCTTGAGGCGCGTTCCCCGGTCGGCCAGCGCATAGCCGAGTGCGTTGTACGCATGGTGGTAGTCCGGCTCGCGCGCTATCAGCTTGCGCAGCAACTGCTCCATGAGCACGGGCTGCCCGGCCTTGTCGGCCAGCATGGCCTGTTCGTACAGCAGGTCGCTGCTGTCGGGAAACTGCTCGACCGCCTGCGTCTGCACGGAAAGCGCTTCCTGGTATTGCCCGGCCTCGCGCAGCACTTGGGCTTCGGCCACCAGCTTCATGCGCTGCTCTTCTTCGGTGGTGGCCTGCAGGTTGCGCAGCAGGGCCCGTGCGCGCGGCATCTCGCCGCGCCGCGCCAGCAGCGCGCCGCGGCGCATCTGCGCATTGAAGACGTCGGGCGGGTTGTCGACCCGGTTCAGCCAGCCTTCGGACGCTGCAAAATCGCCGCGCTTTTCTGCAATCTGTGCACTCAGCAGGTAGGCGCGGGTCAGCGCGGCGCTGTCTTTGGCGGCAGTGGCATCGGCCTTCGTTCGGGCGATGTACTGCTGCAGCGAAGCTTCGGCAGCGTCCAGCTGACCGCCATCGAATTGCAGCGCAGCCTGGATGAACCAGGCTTCGTTCAGCGCGGGTTTTTGCTGCGTTGCCGCCACCACCTGTTCCAGTGCCTTGGCCTGCTGCTGCAGATCGATCAGCACCCGCGCGTACACCACCCTCAGCTCGGCAGTGGGCTGGATGCCGAAATACTGCAACACTGCCGGCTCGGCGGCAGCGTTCTTCTTGTTCAGCAGCTCAAGGGCCAGCAGCACGGCACCCTCGTTTGCAGCATCCGACTGCTGGGCGCGCAGCACGGCCGCCAGGGCCCCTTCTTCATTGTCTGCCAGCAGCCGCATGCGCCCCACGGCCACCCAGGCATCCGCGCCGATCGCCTGGTTTTCCAGGTCGGCCTGCAAGGCCTGTTCGACCAGCGTGGCCGCCAGCGCCTTGTCGGTGACGCGGCGGAACAGCAATGGCAAGGACTGCAGTATTGATTTTTTGGACAGCGGCGCCAGTTGCGACAGTTCCTGCTGCAATGGCCCGGCCGTTTCTGCCACCCGGTTCATTGCCACCAGCAGCTGCAGCAGGTTCCGGTTGGCTTCGCGCGACTGGGGCCAGGCTTCCTTCCAGGCCTTGGCAGCGGTCAGGGCCGCATCGCCGGCACGCGCCTGGACGGCAATGTCGACAGCGCGCTTGTAGATTTTTTCGTCGTTGCTGCGGCGCGCTGCTTCCAGCATCAAGGCAAATCCCGAACCCGGATCGCCCGAGCGAAAGGTGATTTCGCCCAACAGGATTTCGTAGAAGAGTTCGGCGTCCAGGGCCGCGTCCGAAGACGGTATTTGTGCGGGCTTGACCTGCTCGGCCAAGGGTGCTGGCGGTACAGGCGGCGCTGCCGATGCCATCAGGGCGTTGAGCAGTGCAGCAGCCAGGGCGGCCTTCAGAAGGCGTTTTTTGTGAACCATCGAACCATAATAATCCAAGCATGCAAGAGCGTTTTGAAGTGAATTTTTATGCCTGAACTGCCCGAAGTCGAAGTCACCCGCCGCAGCTTTGCGGACGCGATTGCAGGGGCGCGCATTGTCTCGGCCCACATGGGAAAGCCCTTGCGCTGGCCGCTGGGAATCGACCCCGGTCAGTTGGCAGGCCGGCAGGTGCTGCAGGTGCGAAGGCGCGGCAAGTACCTGCTGGTGGACCTGGACCAGGGCTTGCTGCTGCTGCACCTGGGCATGTCCGGCAGCCTGGCCTTTGCTGCCCACCTGCCCGCCAGGGGAGTGCACGACCATTTCGATCTGGTGACCACCCGGGGCACGCTGCGCCTGCACGACCCGCGCCGTTTTGGCGCGGTGGTGCATGCCGCAGACCCGCAAGACCCCGTGGCCCAGAAGCTGCTGGGCAAGCTGGGGGTGGAGCCGTTTTCCGATGATTTTCTGCCGGAGCCATTTCTGGCCGGACTCAAGGCCAGCCGCATGCCGGTCAAGCAGGTGCTGCTGGCAGGGCGGCTGGTGGTGGGCGTGGGCAACATCTATGCGTCGGAGGCACTGTTTCTCGCAGGCATCCGGCCGACCACGCCGGCACAGCGCATTGGCAAGGCGCGGGCCCTGCGGCTGCATGCCGCGGTCCGGCAGGTGCTGCAGCTGGCAGTGGACCAGGGCGGCAGCACCCTGCGCGATTTTTCCAGTGCAGATGGCAGCGCAGGGCACTTTCAGCACAGTGCCCGGGTGTATGCCCGCGAGGGGCTGCCCTGTCATACTTGCAGCACGCCCGTGCAGATGCTGCGCCAGGGCCAGCGCAGCAGCTTTTTCTGCCCGCGCTGTCAGCGGCCCTGACACGGTGAGCGCAACCTCGAACGCAACCGCTGCAAAAGGCAAACTGCAGGCCCTGTGGCCAGGCCGGCCACGCACCCGTGCAGCAGCGCATTCATTCAGCCTTGGGAGCACCGTGTCTTCATCTTTCAATGAACAATTTGAGCAGCACGCTGCCTGGCGGCGTGGGTTTTCGCAAAAATTGGGGCGGCTGGCCGATTGGCTGGGCGACCAGGACCTGATGGACGCCTCGGTCCAGGAGCGCCTGCGCCACCTTGAAGACCGGGTGCGAAGCGACAAGGTGCTGGTGGCCTTCGTGGCCGAGTTCTCCCGCGGAAAATCAGAACTCATCAACGCCCTGTTCTTTGCCGACTACGGCTGCCGCATCATTCCCACCAGTGCCGGCCGCACCACCATGTGCCCGACGGAGCTGGGTTTCGATGCCAGCCTGGCGCCCAGCCTGCGGCTGCTGCCCATCCAGACACGCCTGCTGCCGCAAGGCCTGGTGGAGTGGCGCTCCAGGCCTTCTGCCTGGACGGAAATCGAACTGGAAGTCGGCAATGCCCTGCAGATTTCCAATGCCTTGCAACGCGTGGCGCAGGTGCAGCGCGTGTCTGTGGACGACGCCCGCGCCCTGGGTTTCTGGCACGACGATGTGCCCCTGGACAACCCCCTGCCCGACAGCGATGGCCTGGTGGAGGTGCCGCTGTGGCGCCATGCGCTCATCAACCTGCCGCACCCGCTGCTGCGCCAGGGCCTGGTGGTGATGGACACCCCCGGATTGAATGCGGTCGGGGCAGAGCCCGAACTGACGCTCAGCCTGCTGCCGCAAGCGCATGCCGTGGTGTTCATCCTGGGGGCAGACACCGGCGTGACGCGCTCAGACCTGGCGATCTGGCAGGAGCACCTGGGCGGCAGCGCTGCCGACAAGGATGCGCGGCTGGTGGTGCTGAACAAGATAGACACCCTGTGGGATGCGCTCAGCTCGTCCGAACAGGTGCAGACCCAGCTGGGCCGCCAGCTCCTTGCCGTCACGCAGATGCTGGAGGTGCACGGCGACCAGGTGCTGGCCGTGTCGGCACAAAAGGGCCTGGTGGCCAAGATCGCGTGCGACG
>JAGOCN010000240.1 GCA_017998735.1 Giesbergeria sp. | reverse complement strand
GAACATGGTGGGCGCCTTCTACCAGCCGCAGCTGGTGGTGTGCGATCTGGCCACGCTGGACACCCTGGCACAGCGCGAGCTGAGCGCCGGGCTGGCCGAAGTCATCAAGTACGGCCCGATTGCCGACATGGACTTCATGGGTTGGCTGGAGCAGCACATGGACGCGCTGCTAGCGCGTGACCGCAGCGCGCTGGCACATGCCGTGCGGCGCAGCTGCGAGATCAAGGCCTGGGTGGTGGGGCAGGACGAGCGCGAAGCCGGCTTGCGCGCCATTTTGAATTTTGGCCATACCTTTGGCCACGCCATCGAGGCCGGCATGGGGTACGGCGCCTGGCTGCACGGGGAGGGCGTGGGCGCCGGCATGGTGATGGCTGCCGACCTGTCGCACCGCCTGGGGCTGGTGGACGCCGCGTTTGTGGCGCGCCTCAATGCCTTGGTGCAGCGCGCCGGCCTGCCGCTGCGCGGCGCCGTGATCGACGCTGCCGACAACGCCGGTCGCTACCTGGAGCTGATGCGCGTGGACAAGAAAGCCGAAGCCGGCGCCATCCGTTTTGTGCTGATTGACGGGCCGGGCCAGGCAGTGGTGCGCGCCGCGCCCGATGCGCTGGTGCGCGAAGTGATCGACGCCTGTTGCGCCGTGCAGGGCGTTGCTGTGGCGGGCTGGGCGGTGGCGGAACCTTCGCCCGCAAAGTCCGGGCAAGGCTGAGCAAACTGAGCAAACTGAGCAGAATGAACAAATAGACAGCCCTTGCATGCAGCCCGCACCCAGCCCTGTGCAGTATCAAAAATGATAGCTGCTGGCGCACGCGTTTAAAGGGCCAGAGGCCGATTTGACCCTAAACCCCTTGAAAAACCCTGCTGCGCTGGCCCCCTGGGCCTGCGACCCGGCGCAGTCGCGCGGGCGCCGTTACCCAGAGCCGCCCGCGCCCACCCGCACCGAACACCAGCGCGACCGCGACCGCATCGTGCACTCGTCCGCCTTCCGGCGCCTGGTCTACAAGACGCAGGTGTTCCTGAACCACGAGGGCGATCTGTTTCGCACGCGCCTCACGCATTCGCTGGAAGTGGCGCAGCTGGCGCGCTCGGTGGCGCGTTCACTGCGGCTCAACGAAGACCTGGTGGAAGCGGTTTCGCTGGCGCACGACCTCGGGCACACGCCCTTTGGCCATGCCGGGCAGGACGAGCTGAACGCCTGCATGGCAGGGCAGGGCGGTTTCGAGCACAACCTGCAAAGTCTGCGCGTGGTCGATGCTCTGGAAGAACGCTACCCGCAGTTTGACGGCCTGAACCTGACCTTTGAAACCCGCGAAGGCATCCTCAAACACTGCTCGCGGGCCAATGCCGAGCAGCTTGAAGCCGCCGAGCCGGGCGGGGTGGGGCAGCGCTTTCTGCTGCGCCGCCAGCCCAGCCTGGAGGCGCAGCTTTGCAACCTGGCCGACGCCATTGCCTACAACGCGCACGACATCGACGATGGCGTTCGCTCCGGGCTCATCACGCTGGGGCAGCTGCGCGCGCTGCCGCTGTTTGACCGCTACCGCGCCCACGCCGAGGCCGAACACCCGCAGCTGGGCGCTGCCAGCGGCCAGCGCCGGCTTCTCTACGAGGCGATTCGCCGCATGCTGAGCGCGCAGGTGTACGACGTGATCGACGCCACCAGCGCCGCTATTGCCGAGGCGGCGCCAAGCAGCGTGGACGCGGTGCGCGCCGCGCCGCCGCTGGTCTGTTTCAGTGGCGCCATGCATGCCGAGTCGCAGCAGCTCAAGCGCTTTTTGATGGACAACCTGTACCACCACCCGCAGGTGGCGGGTGCCATGGAGCAGGCGCGGCGCGTGGTGCGCGACCTGTTTGGCGCCTATCTGGCAGAGCCGAGGTTGATGAAGCCGCGCTACGCCGAGCGTGCCTTGGACGACCACATTCCCCCGGCCCGCGCCCGGGTGGTGGCCGATTTCATCGCCGGCATGACCGACCGCTACGCCGCGCGCGAACACGAGCGGCTGACCGGGCAGCGCCTGCTGGGCTAGAGGATTGAAAAGCTGAACAATGGGACTCTGACCCCCATTGTTTTGACGCGCATTGTTCAAGAAAAAGCGCAAGCAGCGTTGTACAGACCCGTTCGCACAGCAAGGGAGTGCGGCCCTCCGCAGCAGCCCAAAAGGCAGGCTCCTTAAAATCGGCCTTTTGTTGCTACCGGTTGCCCACGCATGTCTCACTCCTCTGCCGCTCCTTTGTCCACCGCTGTTCGCCCTGGCAATGCACATGCCGATGCCGCCGTGCTGCAAGACACCGTGCGCTGGCTGGAGCGGGCCGTCATCGGCCTGAACCTGTGCCCGTTTGCCAAGGGCGTGCATGCCAAGGGGCAGATCCACTGCGCCGTCAGCAGCGCCACCGACCCCGAAGCACTGCTGCAGGAACTGGAGCGCGAACTGAAGTCACTGGTCGCGACAGCGCCCGAAGTGCGCGACACCACATTGCTGGTGGCGCCCGGTTTTCTGCCGGATTTTCTGGACTTCAACGGTTTTCTGGCGTGCACCGACAAGCTGCTGCGCAAGTTGAAGCTGCAAGGCGAAGTGCAGATTGCCAGTTTTCACCCGCAGTTCCAGTTTGCCGGCACGGCTGCCGACGACGTGACCAACTGCACCAACCGTGCCCCATACCCCACGCTGCACCTGCTGCGCGAGGCCAGCATCGACCGCGCGGTGGAAGTGTTTCCGGAAGCGGAAGACATCTTTGAACGCAACATGCATGTGCTGGAAGACCTGGGCATGAAAGGCTGGCGGGCGCTGGACGTGGGCGCGCACAGCCATGGGGTGGTGAGCGAAGGCGCTGCCGACGGGCCGGTGGCCATTGCAGCCATGGAAGAACAAGGCAAAGGCGCGTGAACAGCAAAAACACCCGCAGCGCCCCGCGTGCCCTGGCGGCTGCCGACACGCTGGCCACCGAACTGCGCCCTGGCCAGTCCATCGAGCTGCTCAAGGAACTGCACATCCTGACGCGCGACGGCAAACTCAACCAGGACTCGCGGCGCAAGCTCAAGCAGGTCTACCACCTGTTCCAGTTCATCGAGCCGCTGCTGCAGGAGCTGTCAAAGGACGGCCACGCCCCCACGCTGGCCGACCATGGCGCCGGCAAGTCGTATTTGGGGTTCATCCTGTACGACCTGTACTTCAAGGCACTGGGGCGCGGCCATATTTACGGTATCGAGTGGCGCACCGATCTGGTGGAAAAGTCCCGTGCGCTGGCCGGGCGGCTGGGGTTTGAGCGCATGGCGTTCCTCAACCTGTCGGTGGCCGAATCCACCGAGGCTGCGGCGCTGCCCGAGCGCATCGACATGGTGACCGCGCTGCACGCCTGTGACACCGCTACCGACGATGCCATTGCCTTTGGCCTGCAAAAGCGCGCTCGCGCCATGGTCATCGTGCCGTGTTGCCAGGCCGAGGTGGCCGCATTTTTGCGCCAGGACAAGGCGCTGCAGCTGGCGCGCACCCCGCTGGCCGAGCTGTGGCGCCACCCCATCCACACACGCGAACTGGGCAGCCAGATCACCAACGTGCTGCGCTGCCTGCACCTGGAGGCTTCAGGTTACCAGGTGACTGTGACCGAGCTGGTGGGCTGGGAGCACAGCATGAAGAACGAACTCATCATCGCCAGGCACACCGGCCAGAAAAAGCGCAGCGCCCAGGAACGCCTGCGCGCCATCCTGCAGGAGTTCGGGCTGGAGCAGGCACTGGGAGGGCGTTTCGGATTGCAGCCGGAGCTGGAGAATCAGCAAGGCGCGCTGGCCGACTGATGGAGGGTGTCTGCGGTCTGTCATGGATCTGTAGTTGCACATCCATATGGTTGTACGTCTGCATAGCTGTGCTGCCGTGTTATCAGGCGCATTGGCAAGACACGGTGCAAGGACTGCATTACCGGCAAACAAGGCCCTGAAAGGTTTTTTCTATTCGCCCAATGCCTGCATCCACTGGCAGCCGTCTTGTCCACCGTGTTGCAAGCCAGCAACCCCCAAAAACAATCTCTTGGGATTTTTCCAACCTGAAACCGTGTTTGTGGGCCATAATTGCTGCACTGCAACATTTTCTCCAAAGGTACCCCCATGAACACGAACATCAAC
>JAGOCN010000239.1 GCA_017998735.1 Giesbergeria sp. | reverse complement strand
GTCTGGCTGCTGTGGAGCGTCTCGGTGCGCCAGGCGGCGCTGTTTGCCGTTGGCATCGGCCTGGGCACGGTGCTGGCCGGGCGCCGTTTTGGTTTCACCACGGGCTGGCGCACGCTGGTCGAGGACAAGGACGCCAGCGGCGTGATGGGCCAGCTGCTGCTGCTGGCGCTGGCGGCGGCGCTGTCCATGCCGCTGCTGGGCCTGTTTCCCGAGCTGACTGCCGCGCTCGGCCCGCCCAGCGTCAGCCTGCTGATTGGCGCGTTCGTGTTTGGCCTGTGCATGCAGATTGCCGACGGCTGCGGCAGCGGCACGCTGTACAAGGCGGGCCTGGGCATTCCCATGAACGCGGCCATCCTGCCGCTGTTTGCGCTCGGCAGCTTCCTCGGTTCGCTGCACCTCGATTTCTGGCTGGACTTTGGCCGCACCGCGCCCATCGGGCTGGTCAGCGCCTGGGGCTGGCAGACGGCGCTGCTGGCCACGCTGGCCGCCCTGGCGGTGGTGGCACTGGCGGTGCGCAGCCATGTGCAGCGCGCCAATGCCCGGTTGCAAAGGCCGGTGCCGCCGCTGCTGGTGCGGCGCTGGCTGCTGGGCGCGGTGCTGCTGGCGGTGCTGGCCGCCCTGAACCTGCTGCTGGCCGGCCAGCCCTGGGGCGTGGTGTACGGCTTTGGCCTGTGGGCCGCCAAGGTGGCCAGTGCCACCGGCGCGGTGGACCTGGCAAGCAACTGGTTCTGGAGCCAGCCCGGCAACGCGCAGCGCCTGGGCGAGACGGTGCTGATGGACATCACCTCCATCACCAACATCGGCATTCTGGGCGGCGCGCTGTGGGCCAGCGCCGGCAAGCCGGTGCAGGCGCAGGCCTTGAGCGGCACGCAGTGGGCGGTGGCACTGGCCGCCGGCCTGCTGCTGGGCTACAGCTCGCGGCTGGCCTTTGGCTGCAATGTGGGCGCGATGCTCTCGGGCATCAGCACCGGCAGCGTGCACGGCTGGATCTGGGTGCCGCTGGCCTTTGCCGGCACGCTGGTCGGGCTGCGCATCCGCCGCCATTTCGGCTTTGGCGCACCGCACCAGAGCGTTCCACAAGGCCTTCCCGCATGACCGCCCTTCGCACTTCTACTGCATCGGTGCCGCCCGCACCGCCCACACCGCCCACCACTGCAGTCCCCGCGAGAGTTCTGCGCGCCGTGTTCTGGGCTGTGCTGCTGGCCTTTCTGGCCTGGGACTACGCAAGCTCCCCGCCCGTGGACACCACCCAGGAGCCGCCGCTGCTGGCCGCCGGCTCGGGCCAGGCGGTCTCGGGCGGGCACTGCTCCATGCCCGAGTAAGCAGCCGGCGCTTTTGTTCTGCGCTGCGGCGCTGGAACGGTTTCTGGCCAATGGACTGACGAGACGAAAGGCTGGCGGGCCGGCCACTGGACAGCCTGCAGTTGCACAGGGCCGGCAGCCTGCCCTTGCAAGAAAAAGCAGTTTTTGGTCAAAACCGCCTCCAGACCATGCGCAGCCTGCGCCAGCAGCTCCTTTTTCAATAGCGAAAACCTCTGCTTTCTGCACCGGCGCATTGCAAGCCGGTGCAGGTTGCGACTGCGCCGCGCGCCAAAAAGGCGGCCAGACCTTGCCACAGGTCTGGCCGCCTTTTTGGCAGTCTTTCTGGGCACCTGCCGGCAATGCAGCCGGCAGGCGATCAGGGCGCCAGCGACCCGCGCTCAGTTCGGCACGTTCAGCGCGGTGCCGTCAAAGCCGATCTGGTTGGCTGCCGCCGGCGCATTCACAAACGGCGGCACATTGGCCGCTGTCAGCGCCGGCGCGGCGCCGGGCACGCCGCCGCGTGGCGTGGTGCGCACCACCTGGCTGGCGGGCAGCGCGGCGCCGTTTTTCAGGTGCGCATACATCGCGTCCATGGCCTGGTTGAAGTACGGGTGCAGCGGCACAAAGCGCGTGTCAAAGCCGCCAAACGGCAGGAACGCGTCAAAGTGCTGGGCGTTCACCACCTCGATGTAGCGCAGCTTGCTGGACGCGCCCTCCACCACCCGGTTGTAGGCGGTGTAGGCCCGCGCGTTGTGGTTCACCGGTATCAGCGCGTCGCTGCGGCCGCTGACGATCAAAGTCGGCTTGCCGCGCAAATTGCCATTCAGCACCACCTCGGCAATGCCGGCCTTGACCGCGTCGCTTTGCGCCTTGGTGGGCGTGCTGGACGCGGTGAGGGCCGCGCCGCTCACCGGGTCGGTGCCGGTGACCAGGGCACGCTGGCACAGCGCGTTGTCCAGGCCGAAATCGGCCACGCCGGTCGATGGCGACACGGCAAATTCCCAGCGCTTTGCCCCTCCCAGCGAATCGTTATAGATCACCGCGGCCGGCATGCCGTTCGAGGTGCCATTGGCAATGGCAAAGCTTTGCGCCAGGGCCACGGGCGATGCCGGCACCGGGCTGCCGGTGGCGTTGGCCGCAGCAAAGCTGGTGTTGCAGACATTGGCCTCGACCGGAAAACGCCCGTAGCTGACCGGGTACATCGCCGACAGCACGGGGCCGTTGCCCAGCGCGTAGTGCGCGTTGTGCATGGTGTCGTTGTCCGGCGTCCAGCCATAGGCGCGCAGCTTGCCCAGCGCGTCCAGCGCGCGCGCAGCCGTGTCGGCGCCGTTCACCAGTCCCTTGGCCGCCAGGCTGTCGCAGCGTGCCGTGGCGCGGGCTGTCATGCCTGCCGCCTGGATGTAGTTGTAGACAGATGCCTCGGTCAAGGCCGCGCCGGGTGCCAGCGCCGCGCAGGGCTGGTACAGGTTGCCGTAGGTGGTGTAGTCGGCCAGCGTCTTGCCGTAGCCGGTGACGACCGCGCCATTGAAACGGATGCCGTAGCCGCTGGTGGTCGGCATTTCGGTCACCGGCTCGGACGCCACCACGCCATCGACCAGGCCGGTGGTGTCCTTTTCGGCCGCGGCAATGGAGGCGGCGCCGCCGTTCGAGGCCGAGCCGGCAATGACGATGGTGTTGTCGGTGGTGAACGGGACCGGGTTGGACGGTGTGCCATAGCGGTCGTTCAGCACATACAGCGCGTAGCGGCCGGCGGCCAGCGTGTCGTTGCCCCAGTCTTTTTCAGGGTTCTGCTGCGAATGCACCTGCTTGAGGGCAAAGCGGTTCGGAAACAGGGCGTTGTAGGCCGTGCGGGCAGCGTCGGAAAGGTTGGCGGCAAACGTGTTCAGCGCGCCGGCGTTGGTGCGCGTGGCGCGGGTGCCGTCCACCTGGTTGACCGTGTCGTCCGACAGGTCGTGCAGGCCCACGCCCTTGCCGGCATCGGTCAGCGCCACGGCGCAGCCGTTCTTCAAACCCCATTCGCCGGCGGTGCCGATGGCGCCATAGACACCGCGCGAGCCGGACGAGGCGCCCAGCACCACGCAGGGGCTGGCCGGGTTGAAGCTGTCGGGCACCTGCACCGCCATCACGGTGCGCTTGCGCCCCGAGCCGTCGTCCAGCACGCCCACGTATTCGCGCCCCGGAATCAGCCCTTCGCCGGCCGTGATGGCGCCGGCCTTGCTGACGTTCGGCCCGTAGAGCGTGCCATAGCCGCCGGCCACCGTGGGGTCGAGGATGCCGCGGTAGTTGGAGTACAGGGCGTTGCGGCGCAGCTCGTCGGCCGTGGGGCTGGCCGGGTTGGCGTAGGCCGGCGGGGCCGCCGCGCCCAGTCCGGTCTTGCCGATGCCGCCGGTCAGCAGGTCCTGCCCCGCCGCCGTGCTGCCGGTGCCCGCGGTGGTGGCGCCATACACCTTGGCGCTGATCTGCGTCACGCCCGCAGGCAGGGTGTTGACCGGCAGGGGGTCGGAGTCGCTGCCACCACAGGCGGCCAGAACGGCCCCGGCCAGCGCGGTCATGGCCCATTTCATGGCACGGCGGTCTTGCAAATTCACGCTCATTGAAAACTCTCCCTGGTTGGACTTAAAACGGACGCGGAACGCATGCGGTGCATGCGCAAAAACGCAGATGAAAAACGGGAAACGGAAAACGCCTGCCCGGCAACCCGAGTTCGACAGTTAACCGCGTAAGTCACTGATTCATATAGGGTCGCGCATCAAACGCTCCACTACAACAGGGGCAGTTGGGTGTCGAGATTGGGTTTTTGGATGTTCAGTGCCGCCAGGATGG
>JAGOCN010000237.1 GCA_017998735.1 Giesbergeria sp. | reverse complement strand
GGGCGGCGCCTTTGGCTGCCCGGTCAGCCCCCGGCCTGATTGGCAGTTTGACGGCCCGCTGGGCGAGCGCAAGCTGCGCGAACACCTGGGCGCGGCCAGCCTGCAGGCCTGGGGCGCCGAGGCGCTGGCGCAGGCGCACGCCGCCGCCGCCGCGCTGTTGCACTACGCCGAGCACACGCAGGGCCGGGCGCTCAGCCATGTGGCGAGCGTGCAGGTGCAGCGCGCGGGCGACCTGCTGGATTTGCCCGCCAGCACGCAGCGCAACCTGGAACTGGTGCGCACATTGCGCGGCGAAGATTCGCCCACGTTGTTTTCACTGCTCGACACCTGCATGACCAGCATGGGCAGCCGGCTTTTGAAAAGCTGGCTGCTGCAGCCGCGCCGCGACCGCACCGAAGCCCGCCAGCGCCTTGCCGCCAGCAGCGCGCTGCGCGGCGCTGCCGGCAGTGGCAGCGGCGGTCCATGGCAGGCGCTGCGCGGTGCGCTCAAGGGCGTGGTCGATGTGGAGCGCACGACCGCCCGCACGGCGCTGCGCCAGGTGCGGCCTCGTGAACTGGTGGCGCTGGCGCGAACGCTACAAAAAGCAGAGCTGCTGGCGCAGGCCCCGCCTGCCCTGGAGCCGTATTTGGCCCAGATATTTGCGGACCTGCAGCCGCCGGCCGACTGCACTGCCCTGCTGCAGCGCGCCCTGGCCGAAGAGCCGGCCGCGCTGGTGCGGGACGGTGGCGTCATCGCGTCCGGCTTTGACGCCGAGCTGGACGAACTGCGCGCCATCCAGACCGGCTGCGACCGCTTTTTGCTGGAGCTGGAGGCGCGGGAACGTGCGCGCACCGGCATCGCCAACCTGCGCGTGCAGTTCAACAAGGTGCATGGCTTCTATATAGAGGTGACGCAGGGGCAGGCCAGCAAGGTGCCGGACGACTACCGCCGCCGCCAGACGCTGAAAAACGCCGAGCGCTTCACCACGCCCGAACTCAAGGCCTTTGAAGACAAGGCGGTGTCGGCACAGGAGCGCGCCCTGGCACGCGAAAAGTGGCTGTACGACCAGTTGCTGGAGCAGCTGCAAAGCCATGTGCCGCAGTTGGCGCTTCTGGGGCGCGCGTTGGCCACGCTCGACGCGCTGTGCTGCCTCGCCGAGCGCTCGCTGACACTGGGCTGGTGCGCGCCGCAGTTCACGCCCGAGCCGTGCATCGACATCGAGGGCGGCCGGCACCCGGTGGTCGAGGCGCGCCTGATGGAAACCGGTGGCAGCGGCGCCTTCATTGCCAACAGCACACGTTTGAGTCCGAACACCCGCCTGCAAATCATCACTGGCCCGAACATGGGCGGCAAATCGACCTACATGCGGCAGGTGGCGCTGATCGTGCTGCTGGCCAGCATCGGCAGCCATGTGCCGGCGAGCAGCTGCCGGCTGGGGCCGATCGACGCCATCCACACGCGCATTGGCGCGGCCGACGACCTGGCCAACGCGCAGTCCACCTTCATGCTGGAGATGGTGGAGGCGGCGCAAATCCTGCATGCCGCCACGCCGCACAGCCTGGTGCTGATGGACGAGATTGGCCGGGGCACCAGCACCTTTGACGGTCTGGCGCTGGCCAGCGGCATCGCCATGCACCTGCACGACAGGACCAAAGCCTTCACGCTGTTTGCCACGCACTACTTCGAGCTGACCGAGCTGCCCGCCAAGGCGAGGCATGCGGTCAACATGCATGTGGCGGCAGCCGAATCGGGCGCCGACATTGTGTTTCTGCACGAGCTGCAGCCGGGGCCGGCCAGCCGCAGCTATGGCATTCAGGTTGCCAAGCTGGCGGGCATTCCGTCCGCCGTGTTGCAGCATGCGCAGCGCGCTTTGTCTGCGCTGGAGGCGCGGGCGGGCGAAGGGGATTTGCAGGTGGATTTGTTTGCCGCGCCTGCGGTGCAGGCTGCTGACATTGCCGCCGGGCCGGGTCCGCTGGAAGCGGCACTGGCAGCCATTCACCCCGACAGTTTGAGTCCGCGCGAGGCGCTGGAGGCGCTGTACCAGTTGAAGCGGCTGGCGGGCTGAGAGACGGGCTGCGGTTTTTTGAGAGAGAAAGAAGGGGCAGTTTGGCTGGAGAAGCAATGGAGTGATTGCCAGCGCCGCTGGCCCTCACCCCTGCCCTCTCCCAGAGGGAGAGGGAGTCAAACCGGGAACGCGGAATTTGTATAAAAACAGCCTCCAGCCCTTGCCCAGACTGCGCTGGCAGCTATCGAATTTGACAAACAGCTGCCAGGCCTTGCCGCTGCGTTTACAGGTCCTTGGCCACCGGCGCCAGCTTGCCGAGCATAAAGTTCAGGAACGGCGGCACGCAGCCGATGTGGCTGGACGGCGTGGCGGGGCAGTCGGTCAAAGTGACCAACCCCTGCGCGCCGCGTGCCTGCATGGCGGCCAGGGTGCTGGTGGAGCTGGCGTAGGGCACTGTCCGGTCGTCGCGGCCGTGGTACAGGAACACCGGCAGTTGCGGGGCCCATTCGTGCACGCTGCTGTCACGGGCAATGGCCTGCGTGTCGTCGGCAAAGAAGCGGTCGAGGAAACGCGTGTCCAGCACGGTGTCGGCATCGTCCGGCACCAGCTGCTTGATCACCGCACGGCGCACTTCGCGCTGCACGCTGCCGCCCAGCAAGCGCAGAAAGCCGGGGTTGATGAGTGCGCCCAGGAAGGAGTTTTCCTTGCGCACCACATTGATCAGGCTGTCCAGCGTGGCCTGCACGTTGTAGGGGCCGGCGCCCGGCACCACCACGCGCAGCTGCTGCAGGTGTGGCGAGTTGCTTTCCTGCAGTGCGCGGTGCGCTGCCATGGTGGCGTAGCCGCCTTCCGAGTAACCGGTCAGGAACAGCTGCTGGTTGTCCAGCACGCCCTGCTGGCCGCGCCAGGTCTTGGCGGCGGTCAAGAAGTCCACCACCGACGCCGCCATGGGCGCCGACAGCAGATAAGGGTGCGGCGTGCCCTTGCTGGCACCAAAACCCACATAGTCGGGCGCCAGCACGATGTAGCCCAGCGAGGCCATCACCACGGCCACTTCCGAGGCCACGGCGTTGTTGCTGGGCGCTTCCACGTCGCGGAAGATGGTGCCGTGCTGGTAAGACAGCACCGGGCTGCGGGCGCCTGCCGCCTTGACCGGCACGCTGACCAGGCCCGAGGCGCGCACCGGCTGGCCTTCAGCGCCGACGGTGAGGTATTCGAGCCGGTACGAGGTGACGGCGTACAAAGGCTTCAGGTCCTGCACGCGCGAGTCTTTTTCTGCCACGGCGGCCGTGATGTCGGCCAGCGCAATGGTGCCCAGCGACACGGCGGACTTGAACGCGCCCTGGCCGTCGGGATTGGTGGTCGGCGGCTCTGGCGTGACGGGAGGCACCGGGGTCACGGGTGGAACCGGAGTCACCGGAGGCACAGGCGGGACGGGCGGCACCGGAGTCACGGGTGGAACCGGAGTCACCGGAGGCACCGGCGGGACGGGCGGCACGGGGGGCACAGGCGTGATCGGCGGCACCGGGGTGACAGGTGGCACAGGCGTCACCGGAGGCACCGGCGTCACTGGAGGAACGGGTGTGACGGGCGGCACCGGTGTCACGGGGGGCACAGGCGTGACCGGCGGCGGGGTGGTGTTGCCACCTCCCTCTGCCTGCGCGTTGTCGTCGCTGCCGCCGCAGGCGGCCAGGGACAGGCCCAGCACCGTGGTCCAGGCCACGCGAGAAAAACGGGAGGGTGAATGTGGCAAGTTGTTGCTCCTGTAAACAGGGGGCAATGATATTGGCATCCTCACCGCCCTGAAGAAACGGTGATTCCTGCTGCCAGACGGCGATGCCCCGCCGCGAGAATGTTTCTGGCCGCGTTCGTGTCCCGGTCGTGTGCCGTTCCGCATCCGCTGCAAATCCATTCTCTGATTCGCAAACCTGCTCTGCCTTTCGGACTGCTGGCGGGAATGACCCCGCAGCACGAGCAAGTCTGGGTGGTGTAGCTTTCGCTGACTACCTCGAAGACGATGCCGGCCTGATGGCTCTTGTATTCCAGCATCGCCTTCAACATTGACCAGCCCGCATCCAGCGTGCTTTTGGCCATCCTGGTTTTGACCAGTTTGGCGCTGGCCACATCGCCCACAAAGATGGCGGCGT
>JAGOCN010000238.1 GCA_017998735.1 Giesbergeria sp. | reverse complement strand
TGATCGGCACCGCCATGTGGCTGGTGCTGCCGCTGCTGGGCATTGCGCTGCCGTTTTTGTACTGCATGCTGTTTGGCGCATTGATTTCGCCCACCGACCCGATTGCGGTCATCGGCATCCTGCAGTCCGCCCAGGCGCCCAAGGACATGGAGCTGGTGATTGCCGGCGAATCGCTGTTCAACGATGGCGTGGGCGTGGTGGTTTTCTCGTTGCTGCTCGGCATTCTGGCCAGCGGCACGCTGCCCACGCTGCCCGAGGCCGGTCTGCTGCTGCTGCGCGAAGCCGGCGGCGGCATTGCCTTTGGACTGCTGCTGGGCTGGGGCACGGTGCGGCTGTTGCACAGCATTGACGAATACAAGGTCGAGGTGCTGCTGACGCTGGCGGCCGTGATGGGCGGCTACGCACTGGCCAGCCACCTGCACATTTCCGGCCCGCTGGCGATGGTGGTGGCCGGGCTGATGGTAGGCAATGGCGGCCGCGCACGCGCCATGTCGGACACCACGCGGCGGTATGTGGACATGTTCTGGGAGCTGATCGACGAGATTTTGAACGCCGTGCTGTTTGTGCTGATCGGCATGGAGGTGCTCTTGATTGCCTTCACGCGCCCGCTGCTGGTGGCCGGCGCGGTGGCCATCGTGGTGGTGCTGCTGGCGCGCACGCTGACCGTGGGCCTGCCGGTGCGGCTGGGACAGGGCTTCTTTGGCCTGCCGCACGGCTCGGCGCAGGTGCTGACCTGGGGCGGGCTGCGCGGCGGCATTTCAGTGGCGCTGGCGCTGTCGCTGCCGGCGGGCGACGAGCGCAACACCGTGCTGGCACTGACGTACTGCGTGGTGGTGTTCTCGATTCTGGTGCAGGGCCTGAGCATTGGCCAGGTGGTGCGCGCCAGCACGCAGGGGCGCGGCGCCCGCCGGGGCCGCAGCAGCCCCCGGGCCTGAAGCCGCCCCGGCTCAGTCGGGGGTGGCGGCCAGGCAGGCGGTGGGCGGCTGCACGGCAGGCGGCGGTGCGGTGCTGGTGGCCGTTGCCGTTGCCGTTGCCGTGGCAGCGGCAGCGGCAGCAGAGGGTGCCTGCACCACGCGGTTGCGGCCGCCGTGCTTGGCGTCGTACAGCGCCTGGTCGGCGCGCTGCAGCGTGGCCTCCAGCGGCTCACCGCGCTGGTGCTCGGTCCAGCCGATGGACACCGTCATGTGCACCGGGCCGCTGCCGTGCTGCAGCGCGTGCGCCGCCACGGCGCAGCGCACGCGTTCCAGCAGGTCGGCAGCGGCGGCGGGCGGGGTGTCGCACAGCAGCAGCACAAATTCCTCGCCCCCCCAGCGTGCCAGCACGTCGCTGCTGCGCAGGTGTGCCACGGCGGTGTCGGCAAAGGCTTGCAGGGCCTGGTCGCCCACGGCGTGGCCATAGGTGTCGTTGATGGCCTTGAAATGGTCAATGTCCAGCTGCGCCAGCAGGGGCGGGGAGCTGCTGCGCTGGCAGCGGTGCAGCTCCAGCGCCATCAGCTCGCTCATCTGGCGGCGGTTGACCAGGCCGGTCAGGTGGTCGCGCATGGCCATCTGCTGGATCTGCTGCAGCGCAGCGCGCAGGTCGTCTTTCTGGCGCCGCAGGTGGCGGCGGATATTTTGCACCCGCAGACACATCAAGGTGCAGGTCACGATGGAGGCCAGCACAATGACCAGCTGGGCGGTCAGCATGGCGGGCGACATGGGCGAGGGGCTGCGGTAGGCGGCAAACACCATGGCCAGCGCGTAGGCCGCAATGGCATAGACCATCAGGGCCAGCACTTCGCGCCGGGTGCGGCTGAAAATGCCGAACATCATCGTGATCACCAGCAGCGGCAACGCCAAGGCCCGCGCCGGGCCGGTGATGGCGTAGGCCATGGCATTGAAGCCCAGCGCCCAGAACAGCTGAAACTGCGCCAGTGAGGGGTCGGAAAACCGCTCGCTCCAGCCGCTGCGCACCAGCACCAGCGTGCCCAGCAGCCCCAGGGGCGCCAGTGTGGCCCACCAGTGCACCTGCTGCATGTCCATGCCATTGCCTTCTGCGGCCAGCAGACGCACCACCAGGGTGCAGCACAGCATCATGGCCGCGCCCAGGGCCGTCATGGCGGTGTTGCGGCGGCGCTTTTCCCCGCTGCCCAGCAGCAAGGCAGCCCAGCGCTGCCTGCGCGCTGCAGGGGGTAGGGGGTTCATGGGCGTCCATCTCCATTCAAAAACGGGCCAGGGCCGTGGGCGGGCAAGAAGGCAAATTCTGCCATTGTGTAACCGTGGGTGTGGCACGGTTTTTTTGTACAAACAGTGCCCGTCGGCTGGGGGCTGTGCAAGAGGCAGCCAGGGCACAGGTTCATTAATTGACTATTTAGCTATTTAGTTAATAATGGTATCTTGCCGGCGCGGCTGCCACCCCGGGCGCCGCCCCTGCCTTCAGAAAGAAAATGCATGCCGGTTGCCTCCTTTTTTCACCGTGTTCTGCCCTGGGCGCTGCTGGCGCTGGCCGGTGCGCCGGGCGCTTCTGGGGCCGCGGGCGCTGCTGACCCGGCTGTTGCTGCTTTGGCAGTGCAGGCGCCAGCAGCAGGTTCCGGCCTGGCCACCGCCCCGGCGCAGGCGCTGAGCGGTGCAGGGCGCAGCAGCCTGGACGGTGTGGTCGAAGCAGTGCGCCAGACCACGCTGGCCGCGCAGGTGCCTGGCGCCGTGCTGGAACTGGCCGTGCAGGTGGGCGACCGTGTGCGCGCCGGCCAGGTGCTGCTGCGCATTGACGCGCGCAGCGCCGACCAGGGCGCCGCAGCCAGCGACGCGCAGGTGCAGGCGGCGCGCGCCGCGCTGGACGTGGCCACCCGTGAATACGGTCGCCAGCAAAAGCTGCGCGAAAAGCAGTACATCAGCCAGGGCGCACTGGACCAGGCCGAGGCGCAGTTCAAGGCCACCCGCGCCCAGGTGGCGGCGCAGGTGGCGCAGGCCGGCGCGGCGCGCACGCAGACCGGGCTGCACACGGTGCGCGCACCGTATGCCGGCGTGGTGTCCGAGGTGCCGGTACAGCTCGGCGACATGGCCATGCCGGGGCGTGCGCTGGTCACGCTGTACGACCCGACAGCCCTGCGCGTGACGGCGGCGGTGCCGCAGTCGGCGCTGGGCGCCTCCGCCCTGCTGTCGGCCGAAGCGGTGCGCATTGAACTGCCCGGCCTGCCCGGCGCGCAGCAGTGGCCTGCGCCTGCCCGCGTGCAGCTGCTGCCGACGGTGGACGCGGCCACGCACACCCAGCAGCTGCGCGCCGACCTGCCGGCCAGCGCGGCCGGTGCAGCGCCCGGCATGTTTGCCCGCGTGTGGCTGCCCATGGCAGCGCACAGCGCCGGCAGTGCCCAGGGCCAAAGCCAAAGCCAGGCCCAGCGCGTCACGGTGCCGCTCAGCGCCATCGTGCGCCGCGCTGAAATGACCGGCCTGTATGTGCAGGACGAGGCGGGGCGGCCGCTGCTGCGCCAGGTGCGCCTGGGCCGCGTGGACGGCGACCGGGTAGAGGTGCTGACCGGCGTGGCACCGGGCGATCGGGTGGTGCTGAACCCGCAGGCCGCCACGCGCGTGCAGCCGCAGTGAAGGCCGTGGCATGAAGCAAACACCACACGGCCATTCCTTGGGCACCCTGGGCATCTCCGGCCGCATTGCCGCGTTTTTTCAGAGCGCACAAATCACCCCGCTGCTGGCTGTGCTGGCGCTGCTGCTCGGCGCCTTTGCCGTGCTGGTCACGCCCCGCGAGGAAGAGCCGCAAATCAACGTCACCATGGCCAATGTGCTGATCGCCTTTCCCGGCGCCAGCGTGCGCGATGTCGAGCAGATGGTCGCCATTCCGGCCGAGCAGGTGCTGTCGCAAATCACCGGCACAGAACATGTGATGTCGCTGTCGCGCCCCGGCATGGCCGTGCTGACGGTGCAGTTCAAGGTCGGCGTGCCGCGCACCGAAGCGCTGGTGCGATTGCACGACGCGGTGCAGTCCAACGCCGACTGGCTGCCGCAGGGCCTGGGCGTGCAGCCGCCGCTGGTCAAGCCCAAGGGCATTGACGACGTGCCCATCGTCTCGCTGACGTTGCACAGCAAAAACCCGGACACCGGCGCGTTTGACCTGGAACGCGTGGCGCACAGCATCGAGGCC
>JAGOCN010000236.1 GCA_017998735.1 Giesbergeria sp. | reverse complement strand
CATCTACAAGGGCAAGCCCCAGCCCTACTTTCCAATGATTGCCAGCGCCAGCGTGACCACTGCCCAGGTGGCGCAGGTGGCGCAGGTGCAGCGCAGCCTGGCCGAGATGGACAACGAAGACAGCGGCCAAGCGGTGTTCAAGACCATCGGCATCCAGAAGTTCGACACCTCCACCGAAAAGCGCCTGCGCGATCTGCTGCCCTTTCTGGAAAAACCCGAAACCCCCTGAAACGGCAGCGCGCCTTCAGTCCTTGCGCTGCGCCCTGGGGTGGGCAGCGTCGTACACCTTGGCCAGGTGCTGAAAGTCCAGCCGCGTGTAGACCTGCGTGGTGGTGATGCTGGCGTGGCCCAGCAATTCTTGCACGGCGCGCAGGTCGCCGCTGGACTGCAGCAGGTGGCTGGCAAACGAGTGGCGCAGCATGTGCGGGTGCACCGGCGTGTCCAGCCCCGCCTGCCCGCTGCGCTGGCGCAGCCGCAGCCAGACCGACTGCGCCGTCAGGCGCGCACCGCGCTGGCCAATGAACAGCGCCTGCTCCAGCCGCCTGCCTGGCACCCCGCCAGAGATCCCGCCCGGCGTGCCGCGCACCGCCAGCCAGCGCTCAAGCGCCTGCACTGCGGCCTTGCCAACCGGCACGCTGCGCCGCTTGCTGCCCTTGCCAAACACATGCGCCTCGCCCGCCTGCAGGTCGATCCAGCCGCGCCCCAGGCGCTCGGTGTCCGGGCCGGGCTGCACATCGAGCCCGACCAGTTCGCCCACGCGCAGGCCGGCGCCGTAGAGCAGCTCGACCAGCGCGCTGTCGCGCGCTTCCAGCCAGGGATCGGCCTGGGGCTGGGCAAATTCGGCCAGCCGCACCGCGTCGTCCACGCCCAGCGCCTTGGGCAATGGCTTGGGCACGCGCGGCGCACGCACGCCCAGCACCGGGTTGCTTGGCACCAGCGACTGGTGCGCTGCCCAGGTGAAAAAACTGCGCCAGCCCGACAGGATCAGCGCAATGCCGCGCCCGCTGCGCCCGCCCGCGTGCATCTGTACCACGCAGCGGCGGATGTCGACGGTCTGCAGATCTAGCAGCGGCACCCCGGCCTGGGCCGCATGCCGCGCCAGCCGCTGCAAATCCAGCGCATACAGCGCCAGCGTGCGCTCGGCCAGGCGCTTTTCCACCCGGGCGTGCTCCAGGTAGCGCAGCACCACCGGGTCGGTGGGCAGGGCAGCAGCTGCATTGGGCAGCGGGGGTTTGGGCGGCATGGGACGGACCGTGTTCAGGGGTGGGGCAGAACCAGAAAAGGGACCAACGGCAAAGGCGCAGTGGCCGGCGCAATCACCCGCGCTTCAGCGCAGGCGCGACAGCGCCGCGCTGGCCAGTTCGGCCATGCGCACCAGAAACTCGGTGCCCATGCTGGTCTCAAAGCGCGCCGCATCGGGCGAACCCAGCACCAGCAGCCCGAAGGCGGGCGTGGCGCTGTCGATGGGGCCATCGCGCAGCGGCAGCAGCGCCAGCGACTGCACGCTGGCACTGTCGGCCAGCCAGCCGGAGGCTTCAAAGCCCCGGTTGGGGCCGCAAAACGGTGCTGTCAGCGAAGACGCAAAGGTGCGCACATCGCTGCTGGCGCCCTGGGCATGAGGGCTGTCCTGGTGCGGCGCGGCCACGTCCCAGACGCGCAGGGCCACCTGCGGCAGGTCAAAGGTGTGCTGCAGCGACTGCAGCAGCACTTCGGGCAGCGTGCCCGCCGGCGTGGCGCGCTGCAGGGCGCAGCCCCACTGGTGCACCTTGTGGGCAATGGCGTTGTTGTCGTTGCTGTGGCGCACCATGTCCATGGTGCGCTGCTCCAGCGCCTTGATCTTGTCGCGCAGCATTTCGGCCTGGCGCTGCTGCAGGCTGACCGCCCGGTTGCCGTGCGGGCTCATGATCTGCACGGTGCCCAGCAGCTCGGCATGGCGCTCGAAGAATTCCGGCGTCTGCAGCAAAAATTCGGTGATGTCGTCTTCCATGATGGGCGAGATGGCAGGGGGCGCTCGGTGGCCTGGAGCGTGCCTGGCAGCACCCCCCGAAGCAGGTGGATGCAAAGGCGAAGGCGCGGAGGGATGAAGGGTGTTGGTGGTTGTGGTGGTCATGCAATCTCGGGGAGGTCAATGCGGCCTTCGAACACCGTGGTGGCCGGGCCGGTCAGAAAAACGGAATCGCGCTCGTGCCCGCTCCAGGCCACCGACAGGCGGCCGCCGCGCATGTCGACCTGCACCGGCGCCAGCGCGTCCAGCAGCCCCAGGCGGATGCCGGCCACTGCGGCCGCGCAGGCGCCGGTGCCGCAGGCCAGGGTTTCGCCGGCGCCGCGCTCGAACACGCGCAGGCGCAGGTGGCTGCGGCCCAGCACCTGCGCAAAGCCGGCGTTCACGCGCTGGGCAAAGCGGGCATGGTTTTCAATCAGCGGGCCGGTCTGCAGCACCGGGGCGGTGTCCACATCGTCCACCCACTGCACCGCGTGCGGGTTGCCCATCGACACCACTGCTATTGAAACAATAGCTGCTGGCGCAGGCGCAGCAAGCGCCAGAGGCCATTTTTGCCCCAAACCCTGCTGCACGGGCTGCAGGCCGGTGGTGTCAAACGGCAGCGCCGCCGGACCGAACCCCGGCGCGCCCATGTCCACGGTGACGCGGCCGTCGGGCGTGAGCCGCGGGGCAATCACGCCGCTGCGGGTGCGCACGCGGATGGTGTCCTTGGTTGTCAGTTTTTTGTCGCGCACAAAGCGCGCAAAGCAGCGCGCGCCATTGCCGCACTGCTCCACCTCGCCGCCATCGGCGTTGTGGATCAGGTACTCAAAGTCGATGCCTTCGGCGGGCGACGGGCGCACGCTGAGAACCTGGTCGGCACCGACGCCAAAATGGCGGTCGGCCAGAAAACGGTAGTGCGCAGGCAGCAGGCCCAGCCGGCCCTGCGTTTCGTCCAGCACGACAAAGTCGTTGCCGGCGCCCTGCATCTTGGTGAAGCGAATCTGCATGGCGGCCATTATCGGGGCCGCACGGCCACTGCCGATAATGCAGCCATGCCCTCACCCCGCCCCCGCCCCCACCAGCAGCTCCACCCGCACCGCGAACCGGTGGCCCCCCTGTCCGCCGCCACCGTGCTGCTGCTGCGCAACGCCGAAAGCGATGGCGCCCTGGAAGTGCTGATGACGCGCCGCTCGGCCCAGGCCAGCTTTGTGCCCGGCGCCTACGTGTTTCCCGGCGGCGGCATCGACGCGCTGGACGCCGACCCGGCCACGCACGCCGCCTGCGCACGCCGCCCGTCGCAAAGCGACGAGCACCTGACGCAGGCCGTGGCCGCCATCCGCGAAAGCTTTGAAGAACTCGGCATCCTGCTGGCGCGCCACGCCGATGGCCGCATGGCGGGCGACGCCGACATTGCCGCGCTCGACCGGCACCAGCCTTTTGCCGCGCAGTGCCAGGCGCACGGCCTGCAACTGGCCGCCGACAGCGTCTTTGTGCTGGCCCGCTGGACCGGCGACCGCGACCTGCCACGCCGCTTTGACGTGCCGTTTCTGGTGGCGCGCATGCCCGAAGGCCAGACGCCGGTGGCCGATGAAACCGAGCAGTTCGAGCCGGTATGGGTGCGCCCCGCCGACGCGCTGGCACGCCACGCGGCCGGCGGCTTTTTCATGATCTACCCGACCATCCGCACGCTGGAGCGTCTGGCCAAGTTCGACAGTGCCGAGGCGGTGCTGGCCGCCTGCGCCGGCGAGGTGCCGCTGTGGGCCAGCTGCCCGCGCGCCGGCCTGCTGGGCGGCAAGGAAGCGCGCTACATGGAGCACGAAATGCCCTATGGCGAGCTGGCGCTGGTCAGCCCCGACGGGCAGATCGTGCACCCGCTGGACTGGCAGAGCGAGCGCGCCGTGCCGCTGCTCAAGAACGTCCAGCGCCTGACCGCCACCAACCCCGGCGCCATGACCGGCCCTGGCACCAACAGCTATTTGGTGGGCGATCCGGCCACGGGTTTCATTGCCATCGACCCCGGCCCGGCCGAGCCCGAGCACCTGCAGCGCCTGTGGCGCGCCGCCAGCGGCGACATCCGCACGATTGTCTGCACGCACTCGCACCCCGACCATTCGCCCGGCGCCGCGCCGCTGCAGGCGCTGTGCGTGCAGGCCG
>JAGOCN010000235.1 GCA_017998735.1 Giesbergeria sp. | reverse complement strand
GGCAAGGAGCACTGCCAGCCGCCCCATTGGCGCAAATCTGCGCCAGGTGGCGCTGCAGCGGCGCCACTGCGGCCAGGCTGTCTAGCAGGTGGTGCGTCAGCATGTGCTGCGGGTCGCGCACCGCGGTCAGGTTGTAGACCTTGTTCCACTTTTGCAGCAGCGCCAGAAAGTCCAGCAGCTGCGCCACCTGTGCTTCCTGCAGCGGCAAGCCCAGGGCTTGCAACCCGCTGCGCAGCGCAGCGTCCAGTGGCGCGGTCATGCCTGTGCGCTCGCACCGGCAGCAGTGCCTGCCTGCGCCAGTGTTTCTGTCGCAGCAGCTGCACCGGAAGCAAAACCCGGAAAACCGCCGCGCTTCAAATGCACCAGCAGCAAGGAGATGGACGCCGGCGTGATGCCATTGATGCGCGATGCCAGCCCCAGCGTTTCGGGCCTGAAGCGCGCCAGCGCCTGCCGCGCTTCAATGCTCAGCGCGGTCACCTGCATGTAGTCCAGGGTGGCCGGCAGGCGCAGCTTTTCGTAATGGGCAGAGCGCTCCACCTCGCCTTTCTGGCGGTCAATGTATCCGGCGTATTTGGCGGCAATCTCCACCTGCTCGACCACCGAGGGCGCCAGGTCGCCCAGTGTTTCACGTGAAACATCGCTGCTGGCGTATTTTCTGTTCTGCATTCCGGTCAGGGCTTCGTAGTTCACATCGGGCCGGCGCAGCAATTCAAACAGGTTGTATTCGTGCTCGATGCTTTTGCCCAGCACGCGCGCCGATTCTTCCGCCGGCAGGTTGCGCGGGTTCACCCAGGTGGATTTCAGGCGCTCTGTTTCACGTGAAACAGCATCGCGTTTGCGGCTGAAACTGTCCCAGCGTGCATCCTGAACCAAGCCCATCTTCCGCCCCACTTCGGTCAGGCGCAGGTCGGCGTTGTCTTCGCGCAGCTGCAGGCGATATTCGGCGCGGCTGGTGAACATGCGGTAAGGCTCGGTCACGCCCTTGGCAATCAGGTCGTCCACCAGCACACCCAGGTAGGCCTCGTCCCGCCCCGGCAGCCAGGGCGCCTCGCCCTTGCACTGCAGCGCGGCATTGGCGCCGGCAAACAGGCCCTGAGCCGCTGCTTCTTCGTACCCGGTGGTGCCGTTGATCTGGCCGGCAAAAAACAGACCGGCAATCTGCCGCGTTTCAAAATTGCTTTTCAGCGAACGCGGGTCAAAGTAGTCGTATTCAATCGCATAGCCGGGCCGCAGGATGTGCGCGTTTTCCAGCCCGACCATGGAGCGCACCAGCTGCAGCTGGATGTCAAATGGCAGGCTGGTGCTGATGCCGTTGGGGTAGAACTCGTGCGTGGTCAAACCCTCGGGTTCCAAAAAAATCTGGTGGCTGTCCTTGTCGGCAAAGCGGTTGATCTTGTCTTCCACGCTGGGGCAGTAGCGCGGGCCCACGCCCTCGATCTTGCCGGTGAACATGGGGCTCCTGTCAAAACCGCTGCGAATGATGTCGTGCGTGCGCAGGTTGGTGTGCGTCACCCAGCACGGCACCTGGCGCGGGTGCATGGCGGCGCCGCCATAGGCGTGTGCCATGGAGCTGAACACTGGCACATGGCCTTCGTTCACGCCGCCCGGCATGCCGTCGCCCGGCTGCTCGGTGCATTTGGAAAAGTCGATGCTGCGCCCGTCGATGCGCGGCGGCGTGCCGGTTTTCAAGCGCCCCTGCGGCAGCTGCAATTCCTTCAAGCGGGCCGACAAACTGACCGCCGGCGGGTCACCCGCGCGGCCGGCGGCGTAGTTGTTCAGCCCCACATGGATCTTGCCGTCCAGAAAAGTGCCTGCCGTCAGCACCACGGTGCGGCTGCGAAAGCGGATGCCCACCTGCGTGACGGCGCCCACCACGCGGTCGCCCTCCACCATCAGGTCGTCCACCGCCTGCTGAAAAATTTGCAGGTTGGGCTGGTTTTCCAGCGTCTCGCGGATGGCGGCCTTGTACAGAATGCGGTCGGCCTGTGCCCGCGTGGCGCGCACCGCCGGGCCCTTGGAGCTGTTGAGAATGCGAAACTGGATACCCGCCCTGTCGGTCGCCAGCGCCATGGCGCCGCCCAGCGCGTCCACCTCCTTCACCAGGTGGCCCTTGCCAATGCCGCCAATCGACGGGTTGCAGCTCATCTGCCCCAATGTTTCAATGTTGTGCGTCAGCAGCAGCGTCTGGCAGCCCATGCGCGCAGCGGCCAGCGCGGCCTCGGTGCCGGCATGGCCGCCACCCACAACGATGACATCAAATTCCTGGGGGTACAACATGGGGTTCACTCCGGTGGCGCAGCGGCCAAAAAACACAACAACCCCAATGCCGCTGTGGCAGCAGCGTGCGGGCCAGCCGGCAATTTTCCCACTTTGTGCTCCGTGCAGTGCGCGCAGATGGGTTTTGGGGTTTCCGGAGCAACAGCCATCGGGTTGAAGCGGTCGTTGTTTCACGTGAAACAACCCTGCTCTGCCACTTTGAGCGAAGATAAAAGCCAAACTTTTTTTCTTCTGCCATGCAAATTCTTCTTTACGCAGACTTGGCGCCCGGCAAGCTGCGCAGCAAATTCGACAAGGTGTGCGCCGCCATCGCACGCGACGACTTTCGCAGCATTGACCTGAAAAAGCTTGTGCCGACGGTGTACTACCGCGCCAAGCTGGACGACGCCAGCCGCTTGCTGGTGCGTTTTGTGCGCCATGGCGAACAAACGGCGTGCCTGGTGCTGGAGATCATTGCCCACCACGGCTACGACAAATCGCGCTTTTTGCGCGGCGCGCGCGTGGACGAGGCGCTGGTCACCGCAGCCACCCCGCAAGAAGCCCAGGCCAGCGCCGAGACCGTGCGCTACCTGCACCCTGGACGGGGCGAGTTTCATATGCTCGAACACCCCATCTCGTTCGATGATGCGCAAGAGGCCATTTACCACCAGAACCCGCCGCTCATCCTGGTGGGGTCGGCAGGCTCGGGCAAAACGGCGCTGACGCTGGCCAAGCTGCGCCAGGCATCCGGCCAGGTGCTGTACGTGACGCAATCGCCCTGGCTGGCGCAAAGTGCCAGCGGCCTGTACCACGCCCACGGCTACGACAACCCTGATCAAGAAGCACAGTTCCTGTCGTACTGCGAATTTCTGGAGACGCTGCGCGTGCCGCCGGGGCGCGAAGTGCGCTTTGCCGACTTTCGCGGCTGGTTTGCCCGCCACCAGCAGCAATACCGCTTTACCGATGCGCACCCCTGCTTTGAAGAATTTCGCGGCGTCATTGGCAGCCAGCCCGAGGGCGTGCTCAGCCGCGAAGCCTATCTGGCGCTGGGGCCGCGCCAATCTATTTTTGCGCCCGAGCAGCGCGCTGCCATCTACGAGCTGTTTGGCAAGTACCGCCAGTGGCTGGCCGACCAGCAGCTGTTTGACACCAACCTGGTGGCACACGCCTGGCAGGCGCTGGCAGAGCCGACCTACGACTTTGTGGTCATCGACGAGGTGCAAGACCTGACCAACGCGCAGCTGGCGCTGGTGCTGCACACGCTCCAAAGCGCCGGCCAATTCATGCTGTGTGGCGACTCCAACCAGATTGTCCACCCCAACTTTTTTGCCTGGAGCGCAGTCAAAAGCCTGTTCTGGCGCGACCCTGCACTGGCCGAGCGCCAGACGCTGTCGGTGCTGGGCGTGAACTACCGCAACACCCGCGCCGTCACGCGCATGGCCAACAGCCTGCTGAAAATCAAGCACGCACGTTTTGGTTCGATTGACCGCGAAAGCAACCACCTGGTGCAACCGGCCTCGCAGGCCGAGGGCGAGGTGCGCCTGCTGCCCGACAAGGACGCCGTCAAGCGCGACCTGGACGCACGCACGCGGGGCTCGACGCAGTTTGCCGTGCTCGTGCTGCGCGACGAAGACAAGGCCGAGGCGCGCCAGGTGTTTCGCACGCCGCTGGTGTTCTCGGTGCACGAGGCCAAGGGGCTGGAGTACCCGAACATCATCCTGTACCGCTTTGTCTCGGCGCAGCGCCAGGCCTACGCCGAGATTTGCGACGGTGTCAGCGCCGCCGACCTGCAGCACGACAACCTGGACTACCGCCGCGCCAAAGACAAGAACGACCGTTCGCTGGAGCTGTGGAAGTTTTACGTCAACGCGCTGTACGTGGCCATCA
>JAGOCN010000234.1 GCA_017998735.1 Giesbergeria sp. | reverse complement strand
GTCGAGCGCGTGACAAGCTACCATTCCACGCTATAATTTTGAGCTTACGCCGGTGTAGCTCAGTCGGTAGAGCAGCTCATTCGTAATGAGAAGGTCGGGTGTTCGATTCATCTCTCCGGCACCAATACAAAAGCAGGCCCCGCCATTTTTAAATGGCGGGGCCTGCTTTTTTTGTGGCCCACTTCACGCAGGGTCGGCTTTGCGGTCATGCCACAAGCAGACAGCAGCCGACAGGCACAAAACATGCTGCCTGCACAAAATCAACCAACCAACAATCACAAAGGAAATGCCATGCTGGATGCATTGGTGGGCGGAACCATTCAGGGAACGCCGCAGCGGCGGCCCGGCAAGGCGGAAACCACGTTTGTCACTGCCAGGGTGCGCGCCCTTGCGGGGGACAACGACACGGTGGTGCTGGTGAACGTGATCGTTTTTGATGAAACTGCAGGCAGAGCCCTGCTGGCGCTGGACGATGGCGACGCAGTATCCCTGGCAGGCAGCATCACGCCCAAGGTCTGGACCGACAAACAAGGCATTGCACGGCCTGCCATCGACATGGTGGCGCAGCAGGTCATGTCGCCCTACCAACTGCAGCAGCGCCAGACTGCAGCACAACAGCACACACATGGCAGATTGCAGGACGCTGGATGATGCAAACCTGAAAGTGGAGATCTGCCTGCTGTGAGCAGGCACTTTCACTGTGCAGCTTTGACACCGATGCACATGGCAGCAGACCGCTGAAAACCAAATGGCAATGAAAAAAGCCCGGTACCTTGCGGTACCGGGCTGATGTCATTGTGGTCGGAGCGGCGGGATTCGAACTCGCGACCCTCTGCTCCCAAAGCAGATGCGCTACCAGGCTGCGCTACGCTCCGACAGCCAATATTCTAACTTGAGAAATTCTGGCAATTTTGAAAAACAGACAATTAATTGAAAAAAGCTTTGCACCAGTGCGAACGCGTCGGATCAGGCATAGGCACAAGTAAACAGGCAAGCAGATTTCAGCGGCTGCCAGGGCCCGGACCGCGGCCAGCCAGGTGGCGGAAGGTGATGCGGCCCTTGGTCAGGTCATAAGGCGACAATTCCAGCGACACCTTGTCACCTGCCAGGATGCGGATGTGGTGCTTGCGCATCTTGCCGCCGGTGTAGGCGACCAGCTGGTGGCCGTTTTCTAGGGTCACGCGAAAACGCGAGTCGGGCAGCACTTCGGTGACGCTGCCCTGCATTTCAATCAATTCTTCTTTTGCCATGTTCAATCTTTTAAAAACAAATCGGTGCGCCGTTCCTGCTGCCCGCTAAGCGGCGGGGAAAGGGTCGGCAACGGTAGCAACAACGCACCCCTGAGGGCTGCGGGTCGGCTGGGTACACGCGTTTGCATTGCTGCGGGTTGTGGGGTGCGCTGCACACCTGCGGGGCGCAGGTCTGAAAAGATGCCGGAGGAATCGGCTTCCATGGACGGGCGAAGCGCTGTGCTATAGCCTGTGGATTATAGCGCGCCCAGACAGATCTGGCTATTGCGGCAGCCCAGGCACCAGCCCGGCACCTAAGACTGCGGAATATGGATGGTGGCGGCCAGTGCTTTCACCAGATCCGTCTGGGTGATGATGCCGACCAGCACCCCGTCGCCTTGCACGATGGGAATGTGGTGGTGTCCGCCATGCGAAAACAGTGGCACCAGGTCCATGGCGTGCTGCCCGGCCTGGGCAATCTGCACCGGGTTGGACATGATGTCCTGCACCACTTTGGGGCTGGTGCCACGCCCCATCACCAGGGCGCGCAGGCGTTTGCCCAGGCCGTCGTGCAGGTCCAGGTTGGCCAGGCGCATGAAATCGGCCACGGTGACGATGCCGACCACATGTTTCTGCCCGTCGGTGACCGGCAGCGCCTTGATCTGTTCGCGCCGCATCAGGCTCCAGGCGTCCTGCAGCGCCACCGTTGCTTCCACGGACAGTGCCGGAGCGGACATGATGTCGCTGCAGCGCAGTTCGCCCAGCGTGCGCTGGAAGGCTGCCCGGCCCGCCAGGTGCAAGAGGCCTTCAAGGTCGGCGCGGCTGATGTCCAGGACCTCGTTGTAATGTGACAGCGCCGCATCCAGGTCGGAAGAAATGAAACGGCTCGGAGACGATGCCGGTGTGACAGGCGCCGGGCGCTGGCGGTGCGGGTAGCTGCGGCCGGTCAGCGTGTTGTAGGCAATGCCGAACAGCAGCAGCACCACGGCATTGACCAGAATCGGCAAGGCCGCCAACTGCACGCCATGCTCGTAGTTGAGCACGGCAAACAGGGCCACGGCCGCGCCAGGAGGGTGCAGGCAGCGCAGCGGCACCATCATGGCCACCGACAGCGCCACCGCCAGGGCGGCAGCAAATGCCGGGTACGGCACCAGCGCAGCGCAGGCCAGCCCCACCAGCACCGACAGCGTGCTGCCCGCCAGCACCGGCCAGGGCTGCGACAGCGGGCTGGACGGCGTGGCAAACACCAGCACTGCGCTGGCACCCAGAGACGCCACCATCCATGGCTGCGGCCCGGTGTCGCCATGCGACCACCAGCGCGCCAGCAGTGCGGCCAGCAAAATGCCCAGCCCGATGCCCGCTGTCACGCGCAGTCGCTCCCGGCCATTGATGCCAATGGGCGTGGGAACAAAATGGTAGAGCCAGTCGCTCAGCCGCTGCCGCCAGGACAGGGGGGCTTGCTCCGGCAGTGGCAGGTCTTTGGACAAAGGGGGCATGGAAGGCAGGGCGAAAGGCAGGCGGACAGTTTTTTTCAGGCACTCACACACCGCTGAACTCGCCCGCCAAAGGCTGCGCATTGTGCGCGCAGCAAGGCAAATCTGCTGGCGGGCTGAGGGGCACCCTGTGCTCAGGCATGCAGGCAGGTGCTTGCGGCACAGCTGCCGCACCGCTGTCTATAGAATTCCTTGCTTCACCACGTCCACGCCCTTTGCGGCCCCCTGCCCTTGTCTGATCGCATCGCCGTCCTTCCCCAGTACTTCATGCCCAAGCAGGCCCTGACCCTGCTGGCCGGGCGCATCGCCTCGTCGCAAGGGGGCTCCTGGACGACCGCCCTCATCCGCCGCTTTGTGCAGCACTATGGCGTCAACATGGACGAGGCGGCCAACCCCGACATTGCCAGCTACGCCAGCTTCAACGATTTCTTCACGCGGGCGCTCAAACCCGGCGCGCGCCCGCTGGCACAGGCCGATCTGCTGTGCCCGGTGGACGGCGCCATCAGCCAGCTGGGCGCCATTGCGGTGGACCAGATCTTTCAGGCCAAGGGCCACTGCTACTCCACCACCGCGCTGCTGGGCGGCGACAGCGCCATGGCGGCGATGTTCCAGCATGGCCATTTCGCCACGCTCTACCTCAGCCCGCGCGACTACCACCGCATCCACATGCCCTGCGACGGCACGCTGCGCAGCATGGTGCATGTGCCGGGCTCGCTGTTTTCTGTCAACCCCACCACGGCGCGGGGCGTGCCCGAGCTGTTTGCCCGCAACGAGCGCGTGGTGTGCCTGTTCGACTCGCCTGCCGGCCCGTTTGTGCTGGTGCTGGTGGGCGCCACCATTGTCGGCAGCATGGCGACCGTCTGGCACGGCCAGGTGAACCCGCCGCGCACCGGCGTGGTGCGCCAGTGGGACTACGCACCCGGCGCGGTGGTGCTGCGCCAGGGCCAGGAAATGGGCCGCTTCTTGCTGGGTTCGACCGTGGTACTGCTGTTTCCCAAGGGGCCGCTGCAGTTCGATGCGCGCTGGGCGCCTGAGGGCAGCGTGCGCCTGGGCGAAGCGATGGCGTCGCTTGGCGGCGCGCCCACCGCCCCGCGCTGACAGCGCTTTGGTGTTAGGCGTTGGACTGCGGCCAGCGCCAGCCCGTCTTTTTGCCCAGCGCCACCGTGCGGCAAAACTCGGCGCGGCCAGCGCAAGGCCAGCGCAGCCGGGATAATGCCGCCCCATGTCCCTTCTGCCCCACCAGCTTGAACTGCTGTCCCCCGCCCGCGACGCCGACATCGGCATCGCGGCCATTGACCACGGCGCCGATGCCGTCTACATCGGCGGTCCGGCCTTTGGCGCGCGCGCCACGGCGGGCAACGACATCCGCGGCCTGGAGCGCCTGATAAAGCACGCGCACCGCTTTGGCAGCCGCATCTTCATCACGCTCAAAAC
>JAGOCN010000233.1 GCA_017998735.1 Giesbergeria sp. | reverse complement strand
GGCTGTGTGCTTTGCTGTGGGCTTGGCGTGTGCGTTGCCTTGGTATCTTGCCGGGCGGCTGGAATCGCAAGGGCGCGAAGAGGAACGTTTTGCTGTGCGCGAACCTGATTGACAAGGGTAATCCATCAGCCCAGATGCAGGCCCACTTGCAGCGGCCAGTATGGGGCGTGAGGGGGCTGGGGGGCGCGGAGTTCGCGCAGCGGTGCACCGGCCAGGCGGCGCAGTTCGCGAGCCATGTGCGATTGATCAAAAAAACCATGGTGTGCGGCCAGGTCGGCACCCGTACCGGGTGTGCGCAATGCCGCCAGCAGGGCGGCTTGCATGCGCTGGGTGGCTTGGTATTGCTTGGGCGTGAGCCCCAGCATGGCCTGGCTGCGTCGTTGCAGTTGGCGCAGGCTGAGCCCCAGCATGGGCGGGGTGGCGGCCAGTGGGGTGCTGGCTAAGGCTTGGATGAGTTGCTGGCAGGCATGCAGATTGGCCTGGTGGCGTGGGGCGTGCAGGATCGGGCGTAGCGCGGAAAACAGCCGTGCCAGCCGCTCGGTGTCGTCGGGCGCTTCGGCCAGTTGTTGGTGGGTATGCCGCCAGTGGGCGGCGTCGGGCAAGGTATCCAGCGGCAGTGTGCATCCAGCCAGCCCGGTCAGGCTGCCACCCAGCAGGCAGGGCAGCGCCGCTGGGCGCAAGATCAAACCCAAGACCTGCACTGCACCCAGGTGTAGATAGGCGCGCGGTTGGGCGTGGGGCAGGATGAGCGCATTTGCCGGCAACAGCTGGCCGTCGGCTTGATGGACATCGCCCGCCAGCCGCATGGTGAGCATGCCGTCGCTGAGAGCCGGAAACTGGCTGGCGTGTAGCGCGCTATCGCCATGCAAGGCCACGCCTGCCAGTACCCAGGGGGCCAGATCCGGCGGTGGGGACATAATCAGCAACATGGGTGTCCAGCTCCGTGTGTTATTCAGCGGTGGCCAGCGGCAGGGTCAACACAAATTCTGCACCGCCGTCGGCCATATTATGTGCGCTAAGCCCACCTCCGTAGCTTTCTGCGATGGTCAGCGAAATCACCAACCCAAGGCCCAGGCCTTCGCCCACCGGCTTGGTGGTGTAAAACGGCTCGAACAAATGCTGCTGGGCATCCGCCGACAAGCCGGGGCCGTGATCGCGCACACTCAGACGCATCCATGTGCCATCGGCGTCTACGCGCACTTCCACTTGCGGCGTGGGCTGATCGTGCATCGCATCCAGGCTGTTACGCAACAGATTGACCAGCACCTGTTCCAGCCGGCCTGCTTCGGCCAGCACCTGTAATTCACCGGCTGGTTCCACGTGAAACACTGCACCCAGCTCGCGGCGGCGCGGTTCGACGATCAACCGTGCATGGTCGATGGCTGCTGCCACCCGCACCGGTTGCGGTGTGGGCGCTTCTTTGCGGGCAAAGCTTTTCAGCTGGCGCACGATCTGCCCGGTGCGGGCAATCAGCTCGCTGATCATTTGCAGATTGTCGGCCACCTCGGCATGCCGGCCACGCGCCAGCAGCGCCTGGGCGTTGTCGGCAAAGGTTTGCAGCGCCGCCAGCGGCTGGTTCAGCTCATGGCTGATGCCCGCCGACATCTGCCCCAGCGTGGCCAGCTTGCCTGCCTGCACCGCCGCGTCGCGGGTTTCGCGCAAAATTGCCTTGGTGCGTTCCAGTGCGTTGATCTGCTCGGTCAGGTCGGCGGTGCGTGCGGCAATGCGGTCTTCCAGCTCGGCGTACACCCGGCGCAGCTCGTCGCGCCGCCGCTGGCGGTGGCGCAGGTGGGCGGCCAGGCCCAATACAAAGGCGCTGGCGAACACACTGGCCGCACCCACCGCCCAGGCGGCGGCACGCGCCTCGCTGGGGTCGCCCAGTTGCACCAGTCGCCAGCCTTGTCCACCGACGGGGCGGCTGTGCACCAGCCAGTCGCGCGCGGGGGCATCGGCCAGCGCCAGCCGCACGGGTGTGGCGGGGTTCAGCGGCACGGGGTGATTGGCCAGAGGGGGAATCGGCTGGCCGCCGTATTGGCGCGTGCTGGCCAGCCGCGTGGCCGTGGCGGCCAGCAGCGGCGTCAGTGTGTGGTAACGCAAGTGGCGTGCCGACGACAAAAACACCACGCCGTCGCCATCGGCCAGCAGCAGGGTGTTGCCGGCACCGGCCAGTGCGCGTTCCAGCGCGTCCAGATTCAGCTTGAGCGCCACCACCCCGCGCACCTGATTGCCCTCGCGCACCGGTGCCGCCAGAAAATACCCCGGCTCGCCGGTGGTGACGCCCACCCCATAAAACCGCCCCAACCCGCCGGCCAGCGCCTCGCGAAAATACGGTCGGAACGCGTATTGGTGGCCCACAAAGCTTTGCGGCAGCCGCCAGTTGCTGGCCGCCAGCGTGCGCCCATCTGCCGCCAGCAAATACGCCACGGCCACTGCTGCGCCTTGCTGAGCCGCTTCCAGGTAGGCATTGGCCGCCGCTTGCCGCGCCAGATTGCCCGGCTCGCGCAGCAGCGCCAGCAAGGAAGGGTCCAGCGCCAAGAGGCCGGGCAGGGATTCATGCCGCGATAGCGCTGCCTCCAGCGACAGGGCCAGGCCGTCCAGCTGCTGGGCGCTGGCCTGGCGCTCGCGCGCCAGATTGGCATTCAGGGTCAGTTGATAGCCGGCCTCACCCAGCAGGATGCAGACAGCGGCAGCCAGCAGCAGCGCGGGCAGACGAGAGTTCAGGAACATGACGGGCTTTCACGGACATCTGTTGCAGCATCGGGCAGAAGCGGGCTGGGCACAAGGGTAAAAAAATGCCCTGCCCGGTTCGATGGCCGGCAGGGCGCTTCGCGTGGCTCACCAAACGCAGCGAAGCATGCTTGGCGAGACAAGTGGCCGAGTGGCATGACAAGGCCACACCACACCGCCAGGAGCGATTTGCCGACATCACGTGTCGAGTCAGCGATGTGGTTTTGCAGAAGATCTGCACTCAGTCGAATTTCCGTTTACGTGGAAGTTCATCAAGCAAGGCCGTACCGCAGCGCGGCTGCACTTGGCATTTAAGCAATGCTTCCAAGGCAGATTGGAGGACTGGGGCCTTTATGGCCCTTTAACAAGCTGGCTTGCAGCAGTCACTGCCGCCATGTAGCTCGGGTGGAGTACCCCCATTTTGGGCAGCGGTATGTGGCCGGCAAAACCTGGGGCTTTCTCAAACCACTCATGACTGAACGGGAGCTTGACTTGGGCGTTCAAATTGAATTTGGTGCGATAAGATAAGCCACTGTCTGGGAAGCCGGCATCATTTGGGTCAAGTACGAATTCGCCAGGGTATATTTTGTCAGTTTTCTGGCTGGTCCCGTAGACAACCATGACAGCGTGGTCTGTCGGAGAGACGCCGACCACGAGCGCGGGTCTGGGTGTTGGTCCTGGCTCGCCAAGCGACTGAGGGAAGTGGCACCAAACAATGTCACCTGGCGCGGGGAGCGGGCGGAAGGTTGTTGTGTGTGTTGGCAATTAAAAAAGCCTTTCCGTGAACCTCTCCTCTGGAATGTCCGTTGCAGAGCTTGCATCACGGATGGCCCGGATTTGATCGTTGGTTAATGCGCCGTCGTCCTGCTCGTATAGCGGCAAAAATCTGTCCGCCATCTGGCGCAGGGCTAAGTGAGCCACTTCTGTTTTGCTCAGGCCGGTGAGATGCATCAGTGCCTCAATGGTTGCGCTACTGACTCCAGTCGGCGTGTCTTTCTTGCGCAAGCGCAACAGAAAACTTCCCGAGTGTTTCTCGGCTGCGAGTTCCATATAGGTGTCCTACTTACCGTGGTGGCCGGTCGGGCCATACAAGTCAAAACGCTCCTGGCGTGGTTGCGCAACCTTGCCGCACTTCTCGTACGATCTACGGTCGCGCACCTAGCGCAGGAGCGCTGCGCTGAGTGTTGTTCGCCGCGCTCAGCGGTGATTTCCGACTCACCATGCCGCTGAGCCGACTTCTTTCGTGTATATCAATAATATATCACCGAAAAGGGCTTGCTTTGCAAATCATGGGATGGCGCGCAATTGCGCAATGACCATTAGGGTAAGTCTGCCCGCAGAACAATGCGTGCTTGGCCGCGCGCCTTGCGACGCTTGCCCCCCACAGGGGCAAGCGTCGAACTTCAGCAACACATCAAGGCTTTGCCAACCGTGCTCAATCC
>JAGOCN010000232.1 GCA_017998735.1 Giesbergeria sp. | reverse complement strand
CAAAAAGCGCGGCGCGAATGGCCTCGACCAGCGTGGACTTGCCGGCCTCGTTGGGCGCGGTGAACAGGTTCAGGCCACTGTCCAGGCCGTCGAGCGTGAACGGTGCGCGAAAGCGCTTGAAGTTTTCCAGGTGCAGGCGCTGCAGCTTCATGCGTTGGCTCCTGCCGGGGCGGTGCCACGCTGGGCGTCCAGGATGCGCGCCAGCGCCAGCAGCGCGTCGCGGGCGCGGCGGGCGTTGCCGTCTTCTGGTGCGTCCCCGGCTGCGCCGCTGTCGGCTCCGGTCTGTGTCTGTGTCTGCTCCAGGCGCAGTGCCTGCAGCACCTCGCCGACAAAGCCGTCGGCCTGCAGCGCGTCCAGGTCGTCCTGTGTGGGCGCCAGCCGCAGCGCCTCGGGGTTCCAGACCAGCGCACGGGTGCGGGCGCGGGCGGCGTCCAGCGCCGCTGCAAGCCGCCGGTGCCCGGCCAGGTCGCAGTGGCCGCGCGGGCGCAGCTGCAGCACGTCGTCCGCATCCAAGGCGTCCAGCTGCGCCAGCAATGCGTCCATGTCCGACGCCACCGCCAGCGCCGGCTCCAGCTGCTGCCAGCGAAACTGCCCGGTGTGCAGCGGCTGCACATCGGGCTGCGCGCCCACGCCGCCCAGCGTGACCAGCAGCGCCTGGCCCGAGTCGTTCGCCTTGAAGCGGTCGGTCTCGGGCGTGCCGGCGTACCAGGTGTGGCCATCGATGCGGCGCGTGCCATGCCAGTCGCCCAGCGCCAGGTAGTCCAGCCGCGCCTGCTGCGCACGCTGCGGCGCAATCGGGTTGGCGGAGTCGATGCCTTCGGCCAATATGCCCTGTACGCAGCCATGCGCCAGCCCGATGCGCGGCTGGCCTTCGGGGCTGGGCGCGGTGTCAAACCAGGCAGTCAGGTCTTCGTAGCTGTGGCGCTGCGTGAGCGGCGCCGGCAGCACGGTGAACTTGCCAGCCACGCTGTGCGGGCGCGGCGCCAGGCAGCAGGTGACGTTGGCCGCAATGGCCCCCAGCCGGTGCGCCCGCGTCCAGATGGATTCGCTCAGTGCCGCGTCGTGGTTGCCCGGCAGCAGCAGCCACGGCCCGGCAAAGCCCTGCAGCGCGTTGAACAGCCGGCGCACCGTTTTGTCTGCAATGGTCTGGGCGTCAAACACATCGCCCGCCACCAGCACCGCGTCCACGTTGCGCTCGGTGGCCAGCGCCGCCAGCCGCTCCACGGCCTTGAAGCGCGCCTCGAACAGGGCGGCCGCGTCGTCCGGCTCGAACTGCGAAAACACCCGGCCAATCTGCCAGTCGGCGGTGTGCAGGAATGAAATCAAGAGGCATCTCCTTGGGGCCATGGCAGGCAGTGGTGCCCCGCCAGCCGGTGCATGGCCTGGCAAAAGGGGTGTGCGGGGGTGCAGGAATGTGGCAATGCAGGGCAACGGTGGATTCTGCCACCCCTGTACAGTGTCAAGATCATCGAAAATGATAGCTGCTGGCGCAGGCTGCACCTGCGCTGGAGGCACTTTTTGCTCTTTTTTCTTCCACTGCAGGGTTTGGCTGCCGGCTTGCCTGCATCGTGCCTTGCCTGGTGCGCCCGCCCAAACATGCGACCATCGACCGTTCTTTTTTGACACCCACCCGACAGGATTTCCCACCGATGCTGTGGACACGAACTTCCACCCCGTGGAGCGGTGCCCGCGACAGGTTGCGCACCGCTGCTGGCGGCCTGCTGCTGGCCCTGGCCTGCCTGGGCGCGCCGGTGCACGCGGCCAGGGCGCCCGCGCCGGCGGTGCCAGCAGCGGCAGCGGCGGCCGAAGCCGAGGTCAGCGCCGTGGACCTGGCCCAGCGCATCAATGTGCTCAAGACGCGCACCGACCTGTCCGCCACCGAGCGCGACCTGGTGCTGGAGCAGCTGCGCGCCGCCCTGACCCGCGCCGAGGCCGCCGAGATTGCGCGCAAAAGCGCCAGCGCCTATGCGGCAGCCCTGCAGTCCGCGCCCGAGACCATTGCCGTGCTGACGGCCGAGTCGGCCTCGGTGCCCGAGCCCGAACCATTGCCCGCCAGCGCCGACCCGGTCACCCTGCAGCTGCGGCTGGCTGCCCTGCAGGCCGAATCGGCGTCGCTGCGCAGCAGGCAGCGCAGCCTGCTGGAGCAGCTGCGCAGCATGGAGGACCGCCCGGCCGAGGCCCGCCCCCAGCTGGGCGACCTGCGCCGGCAGCTGGGCAGCGCGCCGGCGCCCCTGCCGGCCGGCGCGTCGCCGCTGCTGGTCGAGGCCAGCCGGCTGCGCGAGCAGGCCACGCACCAGGAACTGTCGGCCAGCATCGAACAGATCGAGCAAGAGCTGCTGAGCCTGCCCACGCGCAAGGCCATCACCACCGCGCAAAACGACCTGCTGGCGCGCCGCATTGCCACCGTGGACGCGGCGGTGGCGGCATTGAACGCCTACGCCGCCAGCCAGCGCAAGCAGCAGATTGGCGAAGAGGAAGCGCGGGCGCGGGCGTTCGAGGCCAGCCTGGCCGGGCAGCCGGCCTTGCTGCGCCAGTTCGCCGGCGAAAGCGTGGCGCTGCGCGCCCAATGGTCGCAGCTGAGCGCGCGCCTGGACCTGGCGCGCGAGCTGCAGCGCCGCTCCCAGAGCCTGCTGGACGACGCGGGCGCGGCGCGCAAGAGCGCCGACCAGATCCTGGCGATCGGCTCGATCAGCGACCAGTCCGCCAAACTCTTGCGCAGCCTGCAAAAGAACCTGGCCAACAGCGACCGCACGCGCCAGCGCATGGCCGAGCGCAACACCGCGCTGGTGGACCTGCGCGTGCAGCAGTTCCAGACCCAGGAAGCGCTGCGCACATTGCGCCAGGCCCTGACCGCGCAGCGCTACCTGGCCGACCAGGGCGCTCTGCCGGACAACGTGGACGCCGACCTGGACACGGAGCTGGTGGAGGCATTGGTCGGGCGCCGCAGCGCCGCCCTGGCCGACCTGGCCGACACGCAGGAGCAGCTGATCGGGGTGCTGTCGGAAAGCAGCGCGCTGGACAGCGAACTGCTGCAGGCCAGCGTGCAGCTGCACAGCCTGCTGGACGAGCGCCTGCTGTGGCTGCCCAGCACCGCGCCCCTGGGGCGCGACTGGTTGCGCAACCTGGGCACCAGCGCCGTCTGGCTGGCCAGGCCGTCCCACTGGGCCACAGTGCCGCCGGCGCTGGTGTCGGCATTGCAAACGCGCCCGCTGGCGCTGCTGCTGCTGGCCGCCGCGTTTGTCGCCCTGCTGGCCAGCCACCGGCGCTTGGCAGCCGCCCTGCAGCAATGGGCGCAGCCCGTGGGCCGGCGCAACGACAGTTTTCACACCACGCTATTGACCTGCGTGGCCACCTTGCTGCTGGCACTGGTGTGGCCGCTGCCGCTGGCCGGTCTGGGCTGGAGCCTGGGCCAGGTTGCCGGTGGCAGTGGCGGCGGTGGCAGCAGCGGGGGAGGTTTTGTGCATGCGCTGGGCCAGGGCGTGCTGGGGGCGGCGCTGGTGTGGCTGATGCTGGGCCTGTTCACCAACATGTGCCGGCCCTCGGGCCTGTTTGTGGCGCATTTCGGCTGGAATGCGCAGCGCATCCGGCACCTGGGCCATTCCCTGCACCTGTTGCTGCTGGTACTGGCGCCCACCACGCTGCTGACCGGCATGGCCAACGCCAGCGGCAACGCTGACCTGATCGACGGGCTGGGGCGCTTCAGTTTTCTGCTCGGTTCGCTGGCCATGGGGCTGTTTCTGTACCGCGTGTTCCTGCCCGACGGCGGCGTGCTGAGCGGCGCTGCGGCGCGCCAGGGCTGGCGCAGGCACCTGCCGCTGCTGGGTTCGCGGGTGCTGGTGGCTGCGCCGCTGTTGCTGGCGGCGCTGGCCGGCATGGGCTACTACGCCACCGCGCGGGAGCTGCAGGCGCGCCTGTTCACCTCGGGCTGGATGGTGCTGGCGGTGACCATCCTGTACTACGTGGCATTGCGCGGGGTGCTGGTCACCAGCCGGCGCGCCGCCTGGCAGCAGGCCGACGCACGCCGCGCCCGGGCGCTGTCCGAAGCGCTGGCAGCGCGGGCCGCCCTGCCCGCCAGCCAGGGCAGCGGCAGCCCGGAAAGCACCGGCACCGGCGGCAGCCACGAGGCCCTGGCCTTGCAGAACCAGGAAGCCGAAATCGACGCCGTCACGGTCA
>JAGOCN010000231.1 GCA_017998735.1 Giesbergeria sp. | reverse complement strand
GGTCACCACTACTAATTTCCATGGCATTGATCGTTCACAAATACGGCGGCACGTCGATGGGCTCGCCCGAGCGCATCCGCAACGTCGCCAAGCGCGTCGCCAAATGGGCGCGTGCGGGTTACCAGGTCGTCGTCGTCCCCAGCGCCATGAGCGGCGAAACCAACCGCCTGCTGGGCCTGGCCGCCGAACTGGCGCCCGCCCAGTTGCAGGGCGACTACCACCGCGAACTCGACATGCTGGCCGCCACCGGCGAGCAGGCCTCGTCGGCGCTGCTGGCCATTGCGCTGCAAGGCGAAGGCATGCCGGCCGTCAGCTACGCCGGCTGGCAGGTGCCGGTGCGCACCAACAGCAGCCACACCAAGGCGCGCATCGAATCCATCGACGACCAGCGCGTGCGCGCCGACCTGGACGCCGGCCGCGTGGTCATCGTCACCGGGTTTCAGGGCATTGACGACAAGGGCAACATCACCACGCTCGGCCGGGGCGGCTCGGACACCTCGGCGGTGGCGATTGCGGCAGCCCTCAAGGCCGACGAATGCCTGATCTACACCGATGTCGATGGCGTCTACACCACCGACCCGCGCGTGGTGCCGGCGGCGCGGCGCCTTGGCACCGTCAGCTTCGAGGAAATGCTGGAAATGGCCAGCCTGGGCAGCAAGGTGCTGCAGATCCGCTCGGTGGAGTTTGCCGGCAAGTACAAGGTGCCGATGCGCGTGCTGTCAAGCTTTACCCCCTGGGACATCGACCTGGCAGAAGAAGCCCAATCGGGCACCTTGATCACTTTTGAGGAAGACGAAAAAATGGAAAAAGCCGTTGTATCGGGCATCGCATTCAACCGGGGCGAGTCCAAAATCACGGTGCTCGGCGTGCCCGACACCCCCGGCATGGCGTACCGCATCCTGGGTCCGGTGGCCGACGCCAACATCGACGTGGACGTGATCATCCAGAACATCAGCAAGGACGGCAAGGCCGACTTCAGCTTCACCGTCAACCACAGCGACTACCAGCGCGCCATCGAACTGCTGCGCACCCAGGTGGTGCCAGAACTCGGTGCCCAGGAAGTCGTGGGCGACCCGAACATCTGCAAGGTCAGCATCGTCGGCATCGGCATGCGCAGCCACGTCGGTGTGGCCAGCACCATGTTCCGCGTGCTGAGCGAAGAGGGCATCAACATCCAGATGATTTCCACCTCGGAAATCAAGACCTCGGTGGTGATCGATGAAAAGTACCTGGAGCTGGCCGTGCGCGCCCTGCACACCGCTTTTGGCCTTGACAAGACCGAAGCCGAAGCCTGAAGATGCCAAAAACTGAGGCATAATAGCCGGATTGGAAACGTGACCGAGTGGCCGAAGGTGCTCCCCTGCTAAGGGAGTATGGGGTGTAGAGCCTCATCGAGGGTTCGAATCCCTCCGTTTCCGCCAAGACAAAGCCCAGGTGAATCATTCACCTGGGCTTTTTTCTTGGGTGGGCGATTTTCTCATGCCGCAGGGTTGGGGCCGGATTCTGCAGCAGGCGCTGCCCGGATTGGTGGTTTTGCTATGGGCAAGCGCACACGGTGCAGGGTGCAGGGTTCAAGGCTGCACTCCTGCTCTCACAGGCTTGCGCACAGGCTGGCCTGAATCCCATCACACATCGTCCGCCTTCACCAGCAGCCTGCGGCCCGCGCCCCAGCCGCTCCAGACCATGGCCAGGCCAACCACGGCCACCAGGGCGGCGGCGGATTCGAAACCGCCGGTCCAGCCACGCAGCAGGCCAACCAGCAGCGGGCCGAAGGCGGCCAGCGCGTAGCCCCAGCCCTGCGCCATGGCCGAGAGCTGGGCGGTGACGTTGGCGTTGCCGCTGCGCACCACGATCAGGCTGAGCGCCAGCGCAAAGCCGCTGCCCAGGCCGCAGCCCAGCAGCACCGCCCAGAACCAGCGCGCACCCAGCGGCCCCAGGATCAGCGCCAGCAGCGAGGTCGACACCAGCAGCGCCACGCCGACGGCAAAGGCACGCTGGTCGCGGCAGCGGGCGGCCAGCGACGGCGTGACCAGGCTGGTCACCAGCTGCGAGACGATGGCGGTGGCAACCACATAGCCGGCGGCGGCGCTTTCCAGACCGCGCTCGCGCAGGATGGGCGCGAGCCAGCCCATGACGATGTATGCCATGGCCGATTGCGAGCCCATGAACACCGTCACCTGCCAGGCCAGCGGGTCGCGCGCCAGGCTTTGCTTGCCATGCAGGCCGGGTGTGGCGGTGGCCTGGGCTGCCTGCCGCTCGTGCCTTACCGACAACGCCAGCGGCGCCCAGGCCAGCAGCACCAGCCCGGCAGGCAGCGCCCAGAAGGCCAGCGCGGGCGCCCAGGCGCCACCAAACACCTTCTGCTCCAGCGGCACGGTGAAGGCAGTGGACACCGAGGCACCCAGGCAGATGGCCAGCGTGTACAGGCCGGTCATCATGGCCGACCGGGTGGGAAAGTCGCGCTTGACCATGCCCAGCACCAGCACGTTGCCGACGGCAATGCCGGCGCCGGCCAATACCGACGAGGCAAACAGCAGCGGCAGGCTGGGCCAAGCGCGCAGCGCGGTGCCCAGGCAGATCAGCAAAAGCGCGCCCAGCAGGGTGCGTTCCACGCCAAAGCGCCGCGCCAAGGCCGGGGCCGGCGCTGCAAACAGGCCCAGGCAGACAATGGGCAGGGTGGTCAGCAGGCTGGCGCCGGTGGCGCCCAGACCAGTGTCCCGCATGATGTCCGGCAGCACCACCGACAGGCTGCCAAACACCGGCCGCAGGTTGAAGGCAATCAGCAGCAGGCACAGGCCGAGCAGCCAGGGGTGCACGGGCAGGGCAGGGGCGCCCGGTTTGATGGCGAAGCGCGTTGATGCGCCCCCGGCCTGCTGTGTCGCCGGCTTCACGCCCGGGGCAGCAGCGGCGCCACGGGCACTGGAAGCACCGCTGGCAAAAGAGGAAGGGGCAGGCGCAAGGGGAGTGGGCTGGGTGTCTGGCATGAAGCTGTGCACTGTAGGCACATTTGCCGCCCTCCGCACGCCAGGCGAAACCGTGAAAGGGCAAAACGGCGGAAAAATGAAAAAGCGGCCTTGTTGCAAAAACGCCGGTTTTCAGTGCGTGCGCAAACCGGCAGCGGGCCGGCAGAGCCGTTTCAGGCGGATTGGGGGGCTGGACGCTTTGTGCGCCATATTTCCATGGCAAATCTGCAGTTTTTAGCAAAAAGTGCATCTAGCCCAAGCACAGCTTGCGCCAGCAGCTCTTGTTTTGATAGCAAAAAAAACCAGTTCACCTTCCACAGCAGCTTTCTCTGCTGCTATTTTTTTCAGCACAAACCCGACTGCGCCACAAACTGCCGCGTGGCATACAGCCCGGTGGGGGTCCAGTGCTCGGCGGGTGACATTGCGGCCACCAGGGCCTGCTGGCGCGCTGCGCCCTGCAGGCTGCGCAGGTGCTCGCGGAAGGTGGGCAGATCGGTGTCCAGGAGGCCGTCATCGGCAAGGTCGGCACGGGCGCTGCTGGCTGCGTTAACTGCACCGCCTGCACTGGCCAAATCGCCCTCTGCGGTACGGCTTGCCACACGCTGCAGGGCGCGAAAACCGGGCCTGCGGTGTGGCGTGGGGGCAGCTCCATCGTTTACAGAAACCGCTGTGGCAGCTGCAACTTCCTGAAAAGGCATACCGTCCGCGCTCAGTACCGGCCCGCGCAGCCAGTCGCAGATCACCTGCAGCTCATAGGCGCTGAAAACACCAAACATCTCTGCGCGCTCGCCCTGCAGCAGGCCCCAGAAGCGGCTGGCCTGCGGCGGTTCGCCCCGGCGAATCCAGCCATTGCCCTCCAAAGCAGTCAGAAACTGCGGCATTTCTTCCGGCACCGCCAGCCAGGCGTTGATGGTGCGCCCGGCCACGCGGCAATAGTCGGAATGCACACCGGCGCCGGCCCCCGCCTTGGCACGAAAGATGCGCAGCATTTCGGCTTCGATGTCAAAACCGGCAATCACCTGCGTGGTGCTTGCACCGGCATCGGCCAGCAGCGCACCGGCGCGCACACGCTGCCAGAAGCTGGCGGCTGCCTCGGCACCGCCATGGCGCGGCGCCAGGCCGGCCACGGCGTCGCAGGCCATGCGGGCGTGGCCGCTGCTGCGGTTGTCCACCGTCACATGCAATGTGAAGTAACAGGGGTCGATGCCCAGTT
>JAGOCN010000230.1 GCA_017998735.1 Giesbergeria sp. | reverse complement strand
CACGCCGAACTGATGGCGCTGGACGGCCTGTATGCACGCCTGCAGACGCGCCCGCAGGCAGCGCCCCTGCACTGAGGTTTTTCTGCCTGGCAGTGGCGCCTGTGGGAAGCTGCCGCTTTTCACCCTGCCTTACCACACAGCACCAGACAGCGCCAGCAAATCGCTGTTGCCTGGGCCGGGTTGATGGCAGTCGGTTCTGCAGTCAGTCTCTGGTTTTGCTATTAAAAAATGAGCTGCTGGCGCAGGCTGTGCATGCGCTGGAGCCGTTTTTTATCAATAAATCCCAAGCCGCCCTAAACCCGCTTCCAGTCCTGTGCCCAGCCGCACAGTCAGCATGCAAAGCAAAAACCGCCCTCGCTTGTCAGTTGCTGCGCGGCGCGGCCGGACTGCTGCGCGCTGTGCGGGCGGCCTTGGCAATGGCATCGGCCATGTCCTTGCGCTCGGCCAGCATGGCAAAGTCCACCGCGGTCAAACCCAGCTGGTTCTTGAGGGACGGGTCGGCACCTTCGCCGAGCAGCAGCAGCACGCTTTCGCGCGTGCCGTACTGGGCGGCCATCATCAGCGGGGTGGAGCCATTGGGCGACTCGGCGTCGATGTAGGCATGGCGCTCCAGCAGCAGCGCGATCAGGGTGGTCTGCTGCGCCGTGGTGCCGCTGGCCGCGTAGTGCAGCGGCGTCCAGCCGGTCTGGTTGACATCGGCGCCGCGCACCAGCAGCGTGCGCGCCTCGTCCAGGTAGCCACGGATGGCAGCGATCATCAGCGCGGTTTCGCCTTTGGGCGTGCGCGCCTGCAGGTTCAGTTTGGGCGCTGCCAGCAGGGCGCCAAAGGCGCGCAATGATTCCAGCTGCAGCGCCAGCACCAGAGCGGGATAGCCTTTGTCGTCCGGCACATTCACGTCCACGCCGCGGCGCAGCAGCTGCGCGATGTTGCCGGCGTTGTCGCGCCGGACGGCCACGAACAGGTCCTCCTGCGGGCCGGCGGTGGCGCAACCGGCCATGGCCAGCACGGCGCCTCCCAAAAGGGCCCGGCGCCCTACCCCGTGCATTGCATTCATGCCTTCACTCCCTTGAACAGATCATCGAAATTGCGGCTGGTGGCTGCCGCGACCTCCTGCAGCTCCATGCCACGGGTGGACGCCACCTGCTGCGCCACAAAGGGCACATAAGACGGGTTGTTGGTCTTGCCCCGGTACGGCATGGGCGCCAGGTACGGGCTGTCGGTTTCAATCAGCAGGCGGTCCAGCGGCACCATCGCCACCACATCGCGCAGCGCCTGTGCGTTCTTGAAAGTGATGATGCCGGAGAAGGAAATGTAGAAACCCAGGTCCAGCGCCGAGCGCGCCACTTCGGCCGATTCGGTGAAGCAGTGGAACACCCCGCCGGCCCGGTTGCCGGCGCCGTCCTCGCCTTCCTCCCGCAGGATGGCCAGCGTGTCGTCCGCGGCGGCGCGGGTGTGCACCACCAGCGGCTTGGCGCACAGGCGGGCGGCGCGGATGTGCGTGCGAAAGCGCTCGCGCTGCCATTCCAGGTCGGCAATGCTGCGCCCGCCTTTGCGGTCTTCCATGCCGTAGTAGTCCAGGCCGGTTTCGCCAATCGCCACCACGCGCGGCAGCGCGGCGCGCTGCACCAAATCCTGCACCGTCGGTTCGGCAATGCCTTCATTGTCGGGATGGACCCCCACCGAGCACCAGAAGTTGTCGTGCGCCAGCGCCAGGGCGTGCACGCCCTCGAACTCTTCCAGCGTGGTGCAGATGCACAGGGCGCGGTCCACCTGCGCCTGGGCCATCGCAGCGCGGATGGCAGGCAGCTGGTCCAGCAGTTCAGGAAAATTGAGGTGGCAATGGGAATCGGTGAACATGGCGTGCATTCAGGCAACAAAAAAGCCGACCTGCCTGCAGCAGCGGGTCGGCGCGGCCAGCGGGCGCGGGCAGAGCGGCCGGTGTCAGATGGTCTGGGTGGGTTTGTCCGAACCCAGCGCCGAGCCCAGGATCTGCTCGATCTTCACCCGCAGCTGGCGCGACTTTTCATCGTCCGGAAACTGGATGCCGATGCCCTGGGTGCGGTTGCCACCGGCACGCGCCGGTGTGACCCAGGCCACCCGGCCGGCCACCGGGTAGCGCTGCGTATCCTCGGGCAGGGTCAGCAGCACATACACATCGTCGCCCAGGCGGTAGTCGCGCTGGGTGGGCACAAAAATGCCGCCTTCGGTAAAAAAGGGAATGTAGGCCGCATGCAGGGCCGCTTTTTCCTTGATGGCCAGCTGCATCACGCTCGGGCGCGGGGATGCGGCAGAACCGGCAGCAAGGGGGGCGGCGGAAGAAGGCGGGGCAGTAGTCATGGCAGGCGGCACAGGGCAGGTGTTATGGCTTTGAGTTTAGGGCGTTTCGCGCCTCGGCCGCCAGCGCCTCCAGCATCAGCCCGGCATTGAACGGGTGGTCTGCGGTGCGCGCCTGCGTGGCCAGGGCGCGCGACCAGGCACTGAGCCGCGCCAGAGCGGGCGCCGCCGGCAGGTCTGCCGCAGAGAAATAGCGCGGCGTCGCACCCACCGCGCGCGCCAGCAGGTCGTGGCACAGCTTTTGCAGCGCCTCGATGGCCTGCGCCGGGCTGTGCCCGGCCAGCGCGCCGGGCTCGCCGCGCAGCAGCGCCTGCGGCAGCTGCGCCCAGGCCTCGGGGCTGCGCCCCGAGCGCGCCAGCGCCAGCGCGTCGCCCGGCCGACCCCCGGCGGCGCGCAGAAAGGTTTCGGCCGCTTCTGCCGGCATGCCCTGGCCACCCAGCCACTGCAGCATGGCGCCGTGCTCGGGCCAGACCATGGCGTGGCCCAGGCAGCGGCTGCGGATGGTGGGCAGCAGCTGGTGCGCGGCGGTGGTGGCCAGCACAAAGCGCATGTCGCCTGGGGGTTCCTCCAGCGTCTTGAGCAGCGCGTTGGCGGTGATGCCGTTCATCTGTTCGGCCGGGTACACCAGCACCGCCTTGCCCCGGCCGCGTGCGCTGGTGCGCTGGGAAAACTCCACGACTTCGCGCATCGCATCGACGCGGATTTCGCGGCTGGGCTTGCGCTTCTTGTCGTCCAGCTCGGCCTGCGCCTTTTGCGGCAGCGGCCAGCCGCGCTCAAGCATGTCGCCCTCGGGCATCAGCACGCACAGGTCGGCATGGGTGTGGACATCGATGGCATGGCAACTGGCGCAGTGGCCGCAGGCGCCGTGCGCGCCGGGCGACTCGCACAGCCAGGCGCGGACCAGCGCCAGCGCCAGTTCAAACTGGCCCAGGCCCGAGGGGCCGTGCAACAGCCAGGCATGCCCCCGCTGGGCCAGCAGTGCATTGCGCTGGGCGCCAATCCAGGGGCGCTCGGGGCTGTCCTTGGCCGTGCCGGGGCTCACGGCGCCGGCCCTGCAGCAGCGGCAGTCGGCAGCCAGCCGCGCTGTACCAGCACCTGTTCGATCTGTGCATGCACCCTGCTGCGCTCCTGCGCGGCATCGATGCGGGCAAAGCGCCTGGGGGCCGCACGGGCGCGATCGGCATAGCCTGCGGCCACGCGGCGGAAAAATTCCACCGGCTGCGCTTCAAAGCGGTCTGGCGCACGCGCATGGGCCAGGCGTGTGGCGGCCACCTCGGGCGCCAGGTCAAACCACACGGTCAGATCAGGCTCAAGCACCAAACCGGGCTCCAGCCCAATGCCAGTCTGCGCCAGCAGCTCCAATAACGATAGCGCTTTCAGATCAAAGCCGCGCCCGGCGCCCTGGTAGGCAAAGGTGGCATCGGTAAAGCGGTCGCACAGCACCACATCGCCGCGCGCCAGCGCCGGGCCAATGACGCATTCGAGGTGGTCGCGCCGCCCGGCAAACACCAGCAGCGCTTCGGTCAGCGCGCCCATGTCCTCGTGCAGCAGCAATGCGCGCAGCTTTTCGGCCAGCGGCGTGCCACCCGGTTCGCGCGTGCACAACACGCTGCGACCCTGCGCGGCAAAGGCATCGGCCACGGCCTGGAGGTGCGAGGACTTGCCGGCGCCGTCAATGCCTTCAAAACTGATGAACAAGCCTGAGCCTGAACCTGAACCCGAACCCGCTTGCGCCATGTGCATTTTCCTTAGGTTTCTGGTTTCACTGCCCGCGCTGGTAGCGGTTGACGGCGCGGTTGTGGTCCTGCAGCGATTCGCTGAACTGGCTGGTGCCGTCGCCCTTGGCGACAAAGTAC
>JAGOCN010000229.1 GCA_017998735.1 Giesbergeria sp. | reverse complement strand
TGCTGGCACACGAAAGCGCGCCGACCCGCACCACCCTGTGCGCCGGCGCCGGTTCGTTCGAGGCCGCGCACATCACCCTGACCGAGGGCATCTACCTGGGCACCGGGCCCGAGGTGCCCGAGCAGCTGGCGGCGCGCCTGGGCGAAGTGACCGCGCGCAAGGGCGAGCAGGTGCCGCCCAATGGCTCGGCCCAGGGCATGCACGAAATCGCCAAGGCGGTGGCCGCGCACCGCTGAGAACCGCCGGGGACCGCTGGAAACTGCGCCACGCTCTAAACTTGGCGCCCCCAGCACACCGGCGCGCAGGGGCGGGCGGCGCGGTGCGCTTGTCCCGCCGCCGCGCTGCCCCTGCGGCCGGTCCCGCTGCGGGCGCCGGCCGGGCGTGCTAAGTTTCTTCAGATTCCAGCGACCACCCATTTTTTTCATGAGCACCTTGCAAGACAGAATCGACGCGCTGCCCCCGGAACGCCTGGCAGGCATGCGGCGCGGCATCGAGAAAGAGGGCTTGCGCGTGCTGCCTTCGGGCGAGCTGGCGATCACGCCGCACCCGCCCGTGCTGGGCGCGTCGCTCACGCACCCGAACATCACCACCGACTACAGCGAGTCGCAGATGGAGCTGATCACCGGCGCGCACCGGGGCGTGCAGGACTGCCTGGACGAGCTGACCGAGGTGCACCAGTTTGCGCTGCAGGCGCTGCGCGCGCGCGGCGACGAAATGCTGTGGGCGTCCAGCATGCCGTGCCTGCTGCCCACCGACGAGACCATTCCGCTGGCGCGCTTTGGCGGCTCCAACGTCGGGCGCGCCAAAAGCATCTACCGCATGGGCCTGGGCTTTCGCTACGGGCGGCGCATGCAGACCATTTGCGGCATCCACTACAACTGGTCGATGCCGGGCGTGACCAGCGAGCAGTACTTTGCGCTGATCCGCAACTTTCGCCGCCACTCCTTTGTGCTGCTGTACCTGTTTGGCGCTTCGCCCGCGCTGTGCCGCTGCTTTGCGCAGGGGCGCCCGCACGCGCTCAGGCAGCTGAGCGACAAAACCCTGTACCTGCCCCACGCCACTTCGCTGCGCATGGGGCGCCTGGGCTACCAAAGCGACGCGCAGGCCACGCTGGCGGTCAGCTACAACAGCCTGGAGGGCTATGCCGCGTCGCTGCAGGAAGCGCTGACCCGCCCCTACCCGGCCTACGAAGCGGTGGGCGTGCGCAACCCCGGCGGCGACTACAACCAGCTGGGCACCAGCCTGCTGCAGATCGAAAACGAGTTCTACGGCACCATCCGCCCGAAGCGCGTGATTGCCCCCGGCGAGCGCCCGCTGCATGCGCTGCGCGAGCGCGGCGTGGAATATGTCGAAGTGCGGCTGATGGACCTGAACCCGTTCGAGCCCGTGGGCATCGACGCGCCCACCATGCGGCTGCTGGACGTGTTCCTGCTGCACTGCCTGCTGAACGACAGCCCGCCCGACACGCCCGAAGAAATCACCGAGCTGCAGCACAACCAGCACCTGACGGCGGCGCGCGGGCGCGAGAGTGGCCTGCGCCTGCGCCGCCAGGGCAAAACCGTGCTGCTGTCCGACTGGGGCGCGCAGCTGCTGGACGAGTGCATTCCGCTGGCCGCACGCCTGGACCGGGAGCATGGCAACAGCGACTACAGCACGGCGCTGGCCGCTGCCCGCGCGCTGATCGACGCGCCCGCGCAAACCCCGTCGGCACGCGTGCTGGCCGCCATGGCCGGCGCGCACGAGCAAAGCTTCATAGCCTTCACGCTGGCGCAGTCGCAGCATGCCAACAGCGCCTTGCTGGACCTGCCCTGGAGCGCCGCGCAGCAGGCACGCCAGACAGCGCTGGCCGAAGCATCGGTGGCGGCCAAGAAAGCCATTGAAGCCAGCGACACGCTGGACTTCGAGGAATGGCGCCAGCACTACATGGCCGCCAGCGGCCTGATCTGAGGCGCTGCCCGGCGCCCCCGCTGCGCGCTGGCGCCGCGCTGCGGGCGCCATGTTCCGCACCACCGCGCTGCAGGGCGAAAGCCTGGGTTCCTAGAAAAATCAAAAAAGATAGCTGCTGGCGCAGGCTGTGCCTGGGCTGGAGGCCGATTTGACCCAAAAATGGTCCCGGCAGGCCATTTCCTGAAGCCAGCGCTTGCCGGCGCTGCTCCGGGGCCGGCCTGGCCCCGCCGGCCGGCGCCAGCCAAGGCGGGCAGAAAGCGCAGGGCGCCGGCAGGGGCGGGCGGCAAAGGCCGGCTTATCCTTGCTGCCCTGCGGCGCCCTGCAAAGCGCGCCGCCCGCACCGCACACAACAAACACACAAACCCCTCCAGAAAGAACACCCGCCATGGCCATCATCCAGTGGTTTCCCGGTCACATGCACCTGACGCGCAAGGCCATTGCCGAGCGTGTGAAAGACATCGATGTGGTCATCGAGGTGCTGGACGCACGCCTGCCCGGCTCCAGCGCCAACCCGCTGCTGTCCGAACTGACGGGGCACAAGCCCACCCTCAAGGTGCTGAACAAGCAGGACGTGGCCGACCCCGAGGCCACGCCGCTCTGGCTGGACTGGTACAACGCCCGGCCCGACACCCGCGCCGTGCCGCTGGACGCCTCCGACCCGATGCCGGCACGCAAGCTGATCGACGCCTGCCATGTGCTGTCCCCCAGCCGGGGCGGCATGGCGAAACCGATGCGGGTGCTGATCTGCGGCGTGCCGAACGTGGGCAAGTCCACGCTGATCAACACGCTCAGCAGCAAGCGCCAGGCCAAGACCGGCGACGAGGCCGGCATCACCAAGCTGGAGCAGCGCATCACCGTGGCCGACGACTTTTACCTGTGGGACACCCCCGGCATGCTGTGGCCGCGCATCACCATCGAGCAAAGCGGCTACCACCTGGCGGCCAGCGGCGCGGTGGGCCGCAACGCCTACGACGAGGAACTGGTGGCGCTGGAGCTGCTGCGCCGCCTGCAGCAGCCGCAGTACGCGCCGCTCTTGGAGGCGCGCTACAAGCTGGGCCTGGACGCCGGCGCGCTGGCGCAGATGCACGACGAGGAGCTGCTGGAGGCGATTGGCAGAAAACGCGGCGCCATGCTGGGCGGGGGCCGTACCAATGTGCAAAAGACGGCAGAAATCGTGCTGACCGATTTCCGCACCGCCACGCTGGGCCGGGTGACACTGGAGCTGCCGGACGAGTTCGATGCCTGGAGCGCCGCCGCCGCCGTGCAGGAGGCCGAGCGCGCCGCCCGCCTGGACGCGCGCAAAAGCAGCAAAAGCAAATCGGGCAAAGGCAGGGGCCGTGCGCCACGCGCCGATGCAGCCGCGCCGCCAGACAAAAAGGCCCGCTGAACAAGCCCGCTGAAACCGCCCTGCCAGGCGCCGCGGCACAGCGCATGCTTGCCAGGGTTGCAGGCAGCACCGCAGGGCAGGGGCAGGGCGCCCCGGTTGAATCCGCCGCTGCCAGCACCATCTCCAGGCATTGCGCCTTGCAAGCAACCAGGAAAGAGCACCGCCATGACCGAATCCCCCGCCCTGCACATCGTTTGCCCGCACTGCCACACCACCAACCGCGTGCAGGCCGCGCAGCTGGGCAGCGCGCCCGACTGCGGCAGCTGCCACAAACCGCTGTTCACCGGCGCGCCGCTGGAACTGGACGCCGCCAGTTTTGCCAAACACGTGCAGCGCAGCCAGATTCCGGTGCTGGTCGATTTCTGGGCGCCCTGGTGCGGCCCGTGCCGCCAGATGGCCCCGGCCTACGCCCAGGCCGCCGGCCAGTTGGAGCCCCAGGTGCGCCTGGCCAAGCTGGACACCGAAGCGCACCCGCAGGCCGCTGCCCCCTACAACATCCGCAGCATCCCGACCATGGTGCTGTTCAGGGATGGAAAAGAAGCAGCGCGGGTGTCCGGTGCCATGGGCGCCGCCGACATCGTGCGCTGGGTGCAGTCGCAGATGTCCTGAGGACTGAAAGCCGAGGCAAAGCGGCAGGGCATTGGCTGCAGTCGCGCTGCTGCCTGCAGCGCCGCAGCCCGCCCGGTCACCAGCCTTTTTTCGACCGCAACGCCAGCGCCACGATGGCCACGCCGGCCGCCACCACCAGCGCGTCCTCGATCAGGCCGCTGCGGGTCTGTCCGATGTGCTCCATGGCCTCCTTGCGGCCGGCCAGCGTCACATAGGCCATCGGCACGGCGGTGGCAATGGCCGCGATGGCGCCGGCCGCAAGG
>JAGOCN010000228.1 GCA_017998735.1 Giesbergeria sp. | reverse complement strand
ATCAAAATATGAGCAAAGAAGCAGGGCTTCTGGCAGTGCCTGCAAGCCAGGTGCAGCCGCAGCAAATCAGCCGTGCCTTGCTCCAGCCCGCTCAGGTGTGGCGCGCAAACGGGTCCACCAGCGAGGCAATCGTCGGCGCGCCGGCCATCCCTTGGCCCTGTCCTCCTTGTGCGCTGTGGCGCCCGGCGGCAGGTTCGGGCGCCACGGCCACGCGCGCCAGCGGCAGCGGCGCCATGGGTCGGCCATAGATGCGCTGCACGCGTTCCTCCAGCGGCGGGTGGGCGTCCAGCCGGCGCTCCAGCTCGCTGCCGCCGGGTACGTCCACCAGCAGCAGGTGCTGCAGCGCCGGGTGGCCCAGGCCGCCGCTGTGGCCATTGCCGATGGGGCTGCCCAGGGTGCCAGCACCAGCAACACCTCCGGTGCCGCGCCGCTGCGCCATCACCTTGCGCAGCGTGCCGCCCAGGCCGTCCTTGCTGCGCGTCCACTGCACAGCGCGGGCGTCGGCCAGGTGCTCGCGCTGGCGCGAAACGGCGGCCTTGAGCAGCCGCCCGGTCAGCCAGCCGGCAAAACCGGCCAGCACGATGGCCGAGCCAAACCACCAGGCCAGGCCCCCGCGCTCGCGGATTTCTCCGCCAAAGCTGTGCACCAGCTCCAGCCCGAACACCATGCCGACCAGCCGCATCTTCAGGCGCGTGTCGCCCTCGTGCAGGTGGCTCAATTCGTGCGCCACCATGCCCTGCAGCTCGTCGCGGGTCAGGTAGTCCAGCGCGCCCTGGGTGACGGCCACCACGGCATCGGTTGCGTCCCAGCCGGCGGCAAAGGCGTTGATGGCGTCGGCACGCGGCAGCACCATGACCTGCGGGCGCGGCATGTGGGCGGCAATGCACAGCTCATCGACGATGTTGCACAGGCGCTGCTCGGCGTGCGAGACCGATGGGCGCGCCTCGCGGGCGCCCATGCGCACGGCAAACTTCAAACCGCCGGCGCGCAGGTTCGAGGTTTCCACCCACCAGCCGCCCAGCACCAGCAGCAGCGACACGCCCACATTGGCCACCAGAAAACCCGCCGGCTCGGGCAGGCGCACCGGCAGCAGCCAGGCCATCAGCCACCACGCCAGCGCCAGCGCGCCATGCACAGCGGCCAGCAGCACCAGCACGGCGCCGGCAAACGCCCACAGCAGCTGCCGCGTGGCAGCGCGGGCGTCGTCCTGGTGTTGCCAGAATTTCATGGAATCGATGGATCAGGGAGTCGAGAAGTCAGGAAAGGCAGTCAACGCGACGGCCCTGGCAGCCGCGACCCCTGGTGCTGCCTGTGCTGCAGCACCGCCTCAGAACTGCACCTGCGGCACGGCACGCTCGGTCTCGCTGCGCGTGGACTCAAGCATTGGCGCCGGCGCAAAGCCAAGCAGCCGCGCAACGACCAGCACCGGAAACTGCGTGGCCTCGTTGTTGAACTCCAGCGCCTGGTCGTTGAACGCCTGGCGCGCAAAGCCGATGCGGTTTTCGGTGCTGGTCAGCTCTTCGCTGAGCGACTGCATGGCGGCGTCGGCCTTGAGTTCGGGGTAGGCCTCGGCCACCACCATCAGCCGCCCCAGGCTGCCGCCCAGCGCCCCTTCGGCCAGCGCCAGCGCGCCCAGCGCACGGGCATCGGTGGGCGCGGCGCGGGCCGCACTGGCAGCGCCCTGCGCCTGGCCGCGGGCGGCAATCACCGCCTGCAGCGTGGCCGCCTCGTGCTGCAGGTAGCCCCGCGCCACTTCAATCAGGTTGGGCACCAGGTCGTGCCGGCGCTTGAGCTGCACGTCGATCTGCCCAAAGGCGTTGGCGATGCGGTTGCGCAATTGCACCAACCGGTTGTAGGCGGCAATGGCCCACCACAGGGCTGCAGCCAGCAGCCCCAGCACCACCCAGGCGGTCATGGACATGTTCGTTTCCTTTTGTAATTTCCACGCATCTTAAAACGTGCGGGCAGCCGTGCCGTGCATGCAATTTTGATTTTTACTCTCTTTTGCCTTCCTGTATGCGCATGGCATCCATCGCTCCTGCGCGCGCATTGACCGCTGCGCAAGGTGCGCCATTTGGGCAGTGGCCTGCACTCTGCTCTCGAATTGTCTTGACTGCAGCAAATGCTCTGTGTCGTTTCTTGTCGGTCAAGTTCGTGCTGTTCTCTGGGGCCAATGGCCCCTATCGGGGTGCCCGAAATCAGCAGACCATGACATCAATGCGACCCGCCAGCCTGCATGCTGCAGTGCGGCCAGGCCACACACCAAAAGTGCCAGTGAAATTATGAAACGACCCCAGAGGGACGCGCCGGTCACATACTGAGTGCGGTCGGTGCTCAGCAAGAACTGCAGGGCAGAAAACACCTTGCCGTACTTGATGACATTCGCTTCCAACCCGGCGTTCACACCCAGGAGCGCCAGAAATGCGCCAAACATCAGCAAGGGCACCAGACTTCGCCACCGGCGAGGCTGGGCCACCAGCGCAGACAACGAAGACGCAGCCAGACAAACACCAAAGGCACCAAACGCCAGCCACGAAGCTGCAGCGAAAGAGGCCTGGTTGGCCAGCAACTCGACCAGGTTGTCGGTGGCGGCCTGGTCCACCACCACCCAATACAACGGATAGGCCATGACTGTCGCCACCAACAGCCCGTTGAGAAGAGTGGGCAACCCTCGCGGCTCCAGGAGCACGGCCACCAAAAAACAGGCCAATCCGATCTGCAGCCCAATGGCCGCCCAAAGCGCCATGAAGCGCAACAAAAGTTCCCACTCCCAGGGCCATTCCAGGACCGGCGCTCCCACCACATCAAAAATGCTCTCCGTTGGCACGCCCATGCGCAGCAGCCCATAGCAAAAAGCACCCATCAACGGCAAGGCAATGGGCGCAGTCATTGCCCATAAGGGCGATCGGTTCAACAGCAGCATGGGGCCGTTGGCCAGCAGAAACAGGCAGACAGCCAGTGACATCGATGACACCAGACCCAATGGGCCCACAGCGATCAATTCACGGACGTTGTAGGGCACGCCTGGAAAATTCACAGCTACAGAAAGAAAGAAACCCATGCCCAAAACAGACCAAACGTGCAGACCCGTACCACCGAGGGCAAGGACACCCGGCGCTGGCGCTGGTGGAGTTGAAGACACGGCACTCAAGGGACTCTTTGGTGCTTGCACCAGTGCAGGCACCAGAGGGGCTGTGGACACAAGCCATCGGGCAAGCCGAAAGCCCAGTGCACCACCCAGAAAAGCCAGGCTTGCGTCGGTCAGGTCGGACACCTTGCCAGGCAGGAAAAGCTGTCCGGTCTCCACCACCACCGCAACCAACAACAAGACAAGCACCGCAGCGCCGGGGACTCGGGCAGCCTCTCCCTTTGCTCGTGCGCAAAGCACCAAAAACAAAAGAGCGCCACCGGGTAAAAAGAAACCAATCCGCCTCAGCACTTCATTGATTGCACGGTACTCGTCAGCCATCTGGTAGGTTGCAAACGGCACACGCAGCCAGGACATCCATTCGTTGCCAACGGGCAGACGCGCATTGAACGGGAACCAAAAGACCACCAGCACCACGGCAAGCCACACCGCCCAGGCGATGAACCAGCCGCCCGCGCCCATGTGCTCGGCAACCCGCACCGAAGCCGAGCGCCACCACCGGGCACAACCGCTTCCCAGAACCACGCCGACCCCACCCATCAGCACGTCTGTGACATCGGTGACACGGGTGAAAACAAACAGTTGAAAAAACTCGATCGCTGCGGCCATCAGGAGCCCACGCAGCAGTATCTGCAACACGCCCGACGGGCGCGAAAGATACAACAACACGCCCACTGGAACCCAGATGGCAACATCGGTTATGCACTCATAAACACGTTCTGAGAGGTCACCCGCAAGGCTTGCAAACGGCACCAGGATCACACGGCCCTCTGCCCATTTGTGGTAAATCTCAACGGGGTTCATCGTCAGGTCCAGAGGCAGGATGCTAAAACCCAACATCACTGCGAGGTAAGCCTTGAGTACCCTGCTCAGGCGAGCAGACTGCCGCTCGCGATGCCACCACCCAACCAGCCATTCAGACACTGCAGCACCCCATCGGTACTGGGCCAACAACCCCACCAAAGCACCCAGGTTCTGCGCTGCCACATCGCTCCAGGACATCGTTCGCTGAGGAAAGAAAAGCTGAGCGAACTCCACCCCCATGGCCATCAACAAAATGCC
>JAGOCN010000227.1 GCA_017998735.1 Giesbergeria sp. | reverse complement strand
GGTCGGTAGAACTTGGCCACCACGCGCTGGCCGTCTTCCAGCGTGACCTGGTAAACGCGGTTTTCATAGGAAGACAGCGCCATCAGCCGGCCGTCGCCATACAGACCGACGCTGGCTAGCGCGTCCAGCACCACATCGGGCGTCAGGCGGGAGAAGGCATGCTGGCCAGCGGCAACAGGCTGGTCAGCGGCGAAGGGGTCGGGGAGCAAGGCATTCATGCGGCCATTGTCACCCTGCCGGCGCTGCCTTGCCAGCAAGTGCAGGCAGCCTCTGCAACCACCTGGGGTTGGCTGTGCATGGCCATTGAAAGAGACCATAAAAATAGCTTCCAGCGTTTGATACACAAGCGCTGGAAGCTATGAATTCAGTAGCGCAGACGCAGTGCGCCCCGCCACCGGGTGCGCCGGCTTATGCCAGTGTCAGCGCCACGTCGATGTTGCCGCGTGTGGCGTTCGAGTAAGGGCACACCTTGTGCGCTGCGTCCACCACCTTTTGCGCTTCGGCGCGGTCCATGCCGGGCAGGTGGATGGTCATGCGCACTGCAATGCCGTAGGCGTCAGGGATGTTGCCCAGGTCCACTTCGGCGTCCACGGCCAGGTCGTCGGGCAGCTTGGTGTCCATCTTGCCGGCCACGGCCTTCATGGCGCCGATGAAGCAGGCCGAATAGCCGGCGGCAAACAGCTGCTCGGGGTTGGTGCCGGTGGTGCCCGTGCCGGGTCCCGTCAGCTTCACGTCCAGGCGGCCGTCGTCGCTGCGCGATGCGCCTTCGCGGCCGCCGGTGGTGTGGGCCTTGGCGGTGTAGAGAACCTTGTCAAGTTGGGTCATGGTGATTTCCTTTGCGGTTGAATGCCCGCAGCTGCGGGCGGAGGGGGAACGGGTGAATGAATGAATGAAGGAATGGATGGACGGATAGATGGAGGGGCAAATGAAGAAGCGGTGCGCAAGGGCGGTGCGGGCCAGCCGGCTCAGCCGGGCTCGGCCCCGGGCAGGGCAGCGGCGCCCAGCTGGTCGCGCAGGCGCTGCAATTGCGCGGTCAGCGCCACCAGTTCGGGCAGCGCGCATTCGGTGCTTTGCAGCACCCGGGCCGGCACCGGCTCGGCGGCGCCGCGCAGTGCCCGGCCCTGTGGTGTCAGCGCCAGGCGCACCCGGCGCTCGTCCTGCGTGTCGCGGCTGCGCACCAGCAGGCTGGACGCTTCCAGGCGCTTGAGCAGCGGCGTGAGCGTGCCCGAGTCCAGAAACAAACGCTCGCCCAGCTGCGACACCGTGATGCCGTCCTGCTGCCACAGCACCAGCATCGCCAGGTACTGCGGGTAGGTCAGGCCCAGCTGCGCCAGCAGCGGCTGGTACAGCCGGGTCATGGCGAGCGACGCCGAATACAGCGCAAAGCACAGCTGGTGGTCCAGCAGCAGCGCCGACGCACCCAGACCGCTTGCAAGGCTGCCAGGGCTGGCAGCAGGAGCGCGGGAATCTGCGGAAAGGGCCAAGCTGGACATGCGATCCATTATTGGGAGCGATTCAATCGCATGCAATTGAATCGCGAATGGGCCTGCAAAGTGTCCGGCCTTTGCAGGGTCCGGGCAGACCTTCGGTGCTGCCTTTGTGCTCTTTCTGCTCTTTTTGATTTCTCTGCTTGCAAGGGATTGGCCCCGGCGCTGAAGCAAAACCTGCCACCGCCGCTGTCACTGGACCCTTGCAGCCGCAGCAGAAAGGTACGCCTGCAAGCGCTGAGATTTGTCAAAAAAGTGAGCTGCCAGCGCAGGCCCGGCAAGGGCTGGAGCCGGTTTTGACCCTGAATTGAAACAAACGACAGCAGTGGGTAATGCTCAGTACGTGTACACGCCCTGGCCAGTCTTGCGGCCCAGGCGGCCGGCGGCGACCATTTCCTTGAGCAGCGGGCAGGGGCGGTATTTGCTGTCGCCGTACTCGCCCAGGTACACCTCCATGACAGCCAGGCACACGTCCAGGCCCACCATGTCGGCCAGCGCCAGCGGGCCGATGGGCTGGTTGCAGCCGAGCTTCATGCCGGCGTCGATGTCCTCGGCCGTGGCCAGGCCTTCGGACAGCACAAAAAAGGCTTCGTTGATCATCGGCACCAGGATGCGGTTGACCACAAAGCCGGGCGCGTTCTTCACCGTGATCGGCGTCTTGCCCAGCTTTTCCGCCAGCGCCTTCACCGCCTCGTGCGTGGTGTCCGAGGTTTGCAGGCCGCGAATGATTTCCACCAGCGCCATCAGCGGCACCGGGTTGAAAAAATGCATGCCGATGAACCTGTCGGCGCGCGAGGTGGCCGCGGCCAGCTTGGTGATGGAAATCGACGAGGTGTTGGACGCCAGCAGCACCTCGGGCCCCACCACCGCGTCCACCTGCTTGAGGATCTTGAGCTTCAGCTCGTAGTTCTCGGTCGCTGCCTCGATGACGATCTGCACGCCCTTGAACGCCGCGTAGTCGGTCGAGGTCTGGATGCGGCCCAGGGCGGCGTCCTTGTCGGCGGCGCTGATCTTTTCCTTTTTCAGCAGGCGGTCCAGGCTGGTGCTGACCGTGGCCACGCCCTTTTGCAATGCTGCGTCCGCAATGTCCACCATCACCACGTCCAGCCCCGCCACCGCGCAAATCTGCGCAATGCCGTTGCCCATGGTGCCCGCGCCAATGATGCCAACCTTTGTGATAGCCATGGTCAGAAATTCCTTTTCTTGAGTTGCAAAAAACGCCGTGTAAAAACCCGGACCATCGTAGCGGCAACCACCCTGCACCTTGGCAAAAACAGGCAGCCCCTTGCCCGCTGCGCGACACCGCCCGCCAGAAAACGCTCTAGAGCGTGTGATGCACTTTTACGTACCCGCGCTCTGCAGCCAGGCCTGTGATGGCAAGGCGCGCCGCGCAGTCAAGGCCGGGGCCTTGGCAAGCGGTGCAACGCCGCCAGCGCGGGTCTGGCTGCAGAGCCCTTCGGGAAAACCGGGGAAAGGCCCGGCCCCTGCGTTGCACGGCGCTTGCGGTATCCATACCGCGGCGCGCCGTGCGCCTTGTCTCCGGGCCTTTCCCCGGCTTTCGCGGGCACGTAAAAGTGCATCACACGCTTTAAAGTGCCAGCCAGCGTCCGCACGCGCAAACGGGCGCAGTGCACAGGAGGCATGCCCATGAAATTCGATTACCTTGTCATTGGCGGCGGCTCGGCCGGCTGCGTGCTGGCCGCTCGCCTGAGCGAAGACCCGGCGGTGCGCGTCTGCCTGCTGGAGGCCGGGCCGGAAGACACCAGCGTGCTCATCCACTGCCCGGCCGGCCTGGCCGTGATGGCCAAGTACGAACTGCACGGCTGGGGCCAGAACACCACGCCGCAGCCCGGCCTGAACGGGCGCCGGGGCTACCAGCCGCGCGGCAAGGTGCTGGGCGGCTCCAGCTCCCTCAACGCCATGATTTATGCGCGCGGCCAGCCGCAGGACTACGACCACTGGGCAGCGCAGGGCAACCCCGGCTGGGGCTGGAGCGACGTGCTGCCCTACTTCAAGCGCGCAGAAAACAACGAGCGCGGCGCCGACGCCTGGCACGGCAGCGGCGGCCCACTGAACGTGGCCGACCTGCGCGCGCCCAACCCGGTGGCCCAGGCTTTTGTCGATGCCGGCGTGCAGGCCGGCCACGCGCACAACCCCGACTTCAACGGCGCAACCCAGGAAGGCGTGGGCTTCTACCAGGTCACGCACCAAAACGGCGAACGCTTCAGCGCCGCCAAGGGCTACCTGGCGCCGCACCGGGCGCGTGCCAACCTGCAGGTCATCACCGGCGCGCACGCCACGCGCATCCTGATGGAAGGGCGCCGCGCCGTGGGCGTTGAATACCGCATGCAGGGCAGCGGCAGCGGCAGCGGCAGCGGCAGCGGTGGCAATGGCGAACTGCGCCAGCTGCGCTGCACCCGCGAAGTGCTGCTGAGCGCTGGCGCGCTGCTCTCGCCCCAGCTGCTGATGCTGTCGGGCATCGGCCCCGGCGCGCAGCTGCAGCAGCACGGCATTGCCACGGTGCACGACCTGCCCGGCGTGGGCCTGCACCTGCACGACCACCTGGACGTGGTGCAGGTGATGGACGCGCCCCAGGCCACCGACGCGTTCGGCCTGTCAGTGCGCGGCGCCGCCAGCATCGTGCGCGGCATGTGGCAGTGGCGCAGCCACCGCAGCGGCCCGCTGACCACCAACTTTGCCGAGGCCGGCGGCTTCATCAAAAGC
>JAGOCN010000226.1 GCA_017998735.1 Giesbergeria sp. | reverse complement strand
GACCCTGCCAGCAACAGCATCAACAAGACCCTCACCACCGCCGGGCTGCTGGCAGCGGTGGGCACGGCCACCTTCCCGGCCGGCGCGCAGTTGCAAAAAACCACGGCCCTGGTGCTGGCGCAGCCGCTGTTTGTCAGCGACACGCGCACGCAGGCCTTCCCGCAGGCTCAGGCCAGCACGCTGGAGCAACTGGTGACAGCCAGGCCGGCATCGAATGTCAACCTGGCCACTGTTGCCGGTTCGCTGTCGCTGGGTCTGGGCACCACCGCGCTGCGCAACTTGCGCGTGGCTTTTACTGGTACTACCAGTGCCACCGAGGGCACAGTGCAGTACTACGACTGTGACCTGAGCGTCACCGATGTGGCATCCAACTGCACAGCCACCAGCACCGGCACTTACCGCATCGGCACGGTCAATGGCGTGCGCGTGATGCGCTTTGAAGGGCTGCCGCCCACCCCCGCCTCGGGCCAGACCAATTTCTATGCTGAAGTGAAGGGAGGGGCCGCTGGCGATTACGTCTACCGCGTGCGCCAGAACAAGCCGACGCTCGCAGTGGCCAGAATGGTCAATAACCGCCTGGATGCCACCGCCTGGCAAGCTCTGAAAACCCAGCTGGGGCTTTAAGCAGCTGGACGGAACAGCACCAGGAACGCACCAGCGCACCAAACCGCAGGCCAAGCGGCTGCGCACCCCCACGGGAGCGCCGGCCTGCAGCAGGTGCAGTGCCTGGTGCACTGCACTGCAACGCACTGGACTGCAAGCGCGTTGCAGTGCCCTCGCCTTGTTTGACAGGAGACAACGCCATGGCTTCTTTTCTCTCTTCCACCCCGGCGGCCACGGCCTGGGCCGTGCTGCTGGCCAGCGCTGCAGCCACGCTGCCGGTGCAGGCCCAGCAGGCACCGCCGGCCACCACGGAGGCGGCTGCGGGTGCAACTGCAGGTGCGGCTACAGCGCCACAGGCAACTGAACCCGTTGCAGCCGCCACGCCCTCCAATTCCGCCACCTCCGCAGCGCAGGACTTTCCGGCCGATGCACAGGTGCTGTCCGCCAGCGAACTGGACGCGCGCCTGCGTGGCAAGGTCTACACCGCCACCCTGGCCAATGGCCTGCGCTGGCGCGGGGACTACAAGGCTTCGGGCTATGTATTTTTCAACATGGGCAACGACGGCAAGTGGAGTGGCGCCTGGCGCACCGAAGACGGCAAGGTGTGCGTGGACTACCGAGGCCCGGCCCGCACCAGCTGCACCGAAATGCGCAGCGGCGCGCAGCAGGTGCTGTATGCCAGAAGCAGCACCACCGGCAGGGTGGCGGTGATGGTGCCCGAGTGAAATGGGGTGGGCTGCGCACGCCCAGGTGGCCATGCGCCGGCTGGTTTTTAAATGCACCGGCCTGCAGGGGGCCTGCCTGAAACAGCTGATTTTGCTATTGAAAAAAGAGCTGCTGGCGCAGGCTGCACATGCGCTGGAGGCACTTTTTACCCTTGAATCCACCCCACCGCATCACGGCCCCAGCGTGCGCGCCGCCACGCCCAGGTCGCGCCAGGCGCCGGGGTGGCAGCTGAACAGCAGGATCTGGTGGCGCGTGGCGGCGTCGTACAGCACGCGCTTCATCTGCGCCAGGCGGTCGGCGTCGGTGTGCACCAGCGCGTCGTCCAGGATCAACAGCGTCGGCTTGCCCGCTTCCTTCAGCAGGTCGGCATAGGCAAAGCGCGCCACCACGCCCATCTGTTCGCGTGCGCCCACGCTCAGTTCCTGCAGCATGCCGGCCTCGGGGCCGTGTGCTGCGCTGCGGGTGATGCGGCCCGGCGCCAGGTCTTCGCCCACCTCCACCTGCGCGCCGGGAAACAGGATGTGCAGGTAGTGCGACAGGTGCTTTTGCAGCGGTGCGCGCAGGCGCTGCGCCAGCGCCGAGCGCCGGGCTTGCAGCAGTTTGAACAGGTGGTCCAGCGCCTGGGCATGGCGCAGCAGCTCGGCAGAGCGGCGCTCTGCATGGTCGCGCTCGCGCTGCTTTTGCGCGGCGTCTTCTTCCAGGCCCAGCGCGCCGCGGGTTTCCAGCTCCACTTCCAGGCGCGTGATGTCGGCGCTGCGCTGGCGGTGCGCGGCTTCCAGTTGCCGGGCGCTGCGTTCCAGCCGCTCGGCGTCCTGCGCCAGCAGGGGCAGGTTCACGCTGTGCAGCAGCGTGGCCAGTGCGTCCACCTGTGCCTGCAGCTTTTCTTGCCGGGCCAGGGTGTCGGTCAGCGCATCTTTGGCCGCTGTCCGGGTGGCAGCGCGTGCGGGGTCGCTGAGCGTGTGCTGCAGGGCGCGCAGCTCGTCGCCGGCGGCCTGCACCTGCGCCCCGGCGTTGGCCACGGCCAGGCGGGCCGCCTGCAGGCCTTCGCTGGCGTCGGCCAGGGCGCTGCGGGCAGCGGCTTCGGCGCGTTCTGCGGGGCCAATCGCCAGGGTGGTGGGCGCGCCGTCCGGCGCACCGGCGGGCGCACCGGCGGGTGCAGCGGCGGGTGCAGCGGCTGGCGCAGCAGCGTCTGGCAGCGCGGCCAGTGCCTGCTGCGCTGCAAGGTGCTGCGCCTGCACGCGCAGGCATTCGGCGGCCAGCGCTGCCAGTCCCTGCGGTGCCAGCACCGCCAGCACGGCCTGGGCTTCTTTGGCCTGCGCGGCGCGTTCCTGGTGCTGGCGTGCGCGCTCTTCAACCGCTGCCACGCTATCCGCGCCCAGCGCGGCCAGTTGCGCGTCCAGGGCGCTGCGCAGGCGTTCGCAATCGTTGCCCAAGGCTTCCAGGTCGGTGCCGCCGGGCCACACGGTCAGCCGGCCTACGCCGTCGATCTCCAGCGCGGTGCGGCCGGTGACGGTGTGGCGCCCGTGGCCCTGCAGCGCCGCGCCGCCGGCCACGCGCACGCCGGCGCCGGGCAGCAGCGCAAATTCCAGCGTGGTGGCGACAGCGCCCAGGCGCGTCTGCGCGGTCAACAGGGCCTGCGCGGTGGTTTGCAGTTTTTTCAAAGCCTTGTCGGGCAGGGCCAGGGCCTGGGCCTGGGTTTGCCATTGGTCCAGCGTGCTCTGGCCGGCCTGGGCCTGTGCAAGCTGCTGCTGCAGCGCGGCCCGCTGCGCGTCCAGCTGCGCCATGGCGCGCCGTTCGGACTGCAAGGCAGTGGCGCGGCGGGCCTGTTCAAGTGCGCTGCGCGCCGCAGCATCGGACTGCACCGCCTGCTGGTGGCGCGGCTGCCAGGCCTGCAGTTCGGCATCGGCGGCGGCGTATTTGTCCTGCGCCGATTGCAGCGCCTGCGTGCGCTGGGCCAGCGCGCTTTCTTCGCGTTCCAGCGCCTGCAGCTGGCTGCGCCAGGAATGGGCCTGGGCGCCGGACTGGGCCAGCGCGGCGTCCAGAGCCGTCTTTTTCTCGGCCAGCCCCTGGGCTTCCTGCAGGCGCGTGCGGGCCTGCGCCAGCTGCTGCTGCAGGGCTTCCCACGGGCGCTCGGCTTCCTCGGTTTGGTGCGCAGCACGCAGCATGGCCAGCCGGTCCACGCCCCCCTGGTAGGCGGCAATGTCGCGCTGCAGCTGCTGCACGGCCTCGTCCAGTTGGCGCTGCTGCTGCTGCGCGGCCAGCAGGGCGCCACGCGGGGCGCTGGTGGTGGGGGTCAGCAGCGCATTGCGCTCCATTTCGACGGCGTGCACCACGGCGTCGCCGCTGCTGGCGGCCAGGTCGCCCAGCGATGCGCCCAGCGCGTTGCGCAGGTGGTCGCTGGCGTGGCCCACCACGTCGTGCACCTCGTGCGCCGTGCCCTGTCGAATCCACAGCAGGCCCGGAATGCCCATGTGCTCGGCCTTGCTGGCGCCCTTGCCCGGCAGGCTGAAACCCAGCAGCTGGGCCAGGTGCTCTTCGGCTTCGTTGCCGTCCAGTGCCTGGCCGTCCAATTGAAGTTCGCAGCGCTTTTTGCCCAGAAAGGCCTTGGTCAGCCGGCAGGGCGCGCCGTTCACCAGAAAGTCCAGCACCACGGTGGGCGTGGCGGCGCTGTCGCCCCAGGGCCGCAGGTGCTCGACCGTGCTGGAGCGGTGGCGCTCAAAAAACGCGGCGCGAATGGCCTCGACCAGCGTGGACTTGCCGGCCTCGTTGGGCGCGGTGAACAGGTTCAGGCCACTGTCCAGGCCGTCCAGCGTGAACGGTGCGCGAAAGCGCTTGAAGTTTTCCAGGTGCAGGCGCTGCAGCTTCATGCGTTGGCTCCTGCCGGGG
>JAGOCN010000011.1 GCA_017998735.1 Giesbergeria sp. | reverse complement strand
TCGTGTTCGCCGGCCGCATAGGCAGCGCCCACCAGCGCACCGATGGACGTGCCGCAAACGATGTCGGGGCGGATGCCGGCGCGCTCCAGCGCCTTGATGACACCCAGGTGCGACCAGCCGCGTGCCGAGCCGCTGCCCAGTGCCAGACCGATGCGGGGAGGTGGAGGTGGCATGGGGATTCTCCTGTCGGGGCGGGTGAAGGGCAGTGGAGTCGATGGGCGCAAGGCGTCAGGCAGCCGGTAGCGCCGCTCGCTGCCCACCACCCGCTGCCCGCTTGCCGCTGCCTGTTGCTTATCGCTTGCTTGAAGGCCACTGGCAGTGCAGGTACGTGAATTTACCGCGTGCGCTGCACCCTGCCCCGGTGTCTGTGCCAGCGCAGTCGCCGCAGCGTGGCAAGGCCCTCAGCGCTCCAGCCAGGCCTGCCGCAGTGCTGCCTGTGCCGTGGGAGGCAGCACGCCCAGGCGCCAGTGGCCCGGCAGTCCAAACGAGCTGCAGTCGCGCACCTGGATGCCGTGCATGCGCAAGCGCCGCTGCTGTTGCTCTGCCTGGAACGGCGCTTCCAGCCCGGGCAGGTGCACGCAGAAGTAATTGGCCTGGCTGCCGGGCAGCACCTGCCAGCCCAGTGCGGTGCACAGCGCCTGCTGCCGCGCCTTCCAGTCGCGCAGCACCGGCAGACAGTCCGCCAGCCAGCGCTGGGTGGCCGGCTGCACCCAGCTGTGCAGCAGGGCCACGCCGTGCGCGCCCACCGGCCAGGACGGCGCCAGGGCGGTGAGCGCAGCAACGAGCGCGTCTGCGCCCTCGGGGGCAATGGCGTAGGCGGCGCGCACGCCGGTCAGTCCCAGGGCCTTGTTGGGAGTCCACAGCTGCCATGTGGCGGGGACCAGTTCGGGCAGGGCAAAGGCGCGGCCACTGTTTAGGCGGGCGCTGCCCTCTGTGTGCAGGCGCAGCGGCATGTACGCGCAGTCGTGGATGCGCAGTGGCGATGGGGAAGGCGTTAAAGCAATTTGGTGTTGAAGGGGCTGCTGGTTTGGCTCCTTCCCCGGCTGGGGGAAGGCGGGGATGGGGGCGCGGCGCAAGCCGCCGGTTTTTGGTGGGTTTGAAGAAGGGTGCAAATTTTCAGTGCTGTGCAGGTGCCATGGCCGCTGGCCCTCACCCCCGCCCTCTCCCAGAGGGAGAGGGAGCAAGACCCCGCCAGCGCACACGGCATTGGAATGCTCTGCTGGCCCGTTGCGCCACGCCGCCAGCACCGGGCAGGCGCTGCCCAGCGGGCTGGACGGCTCGCACGCCCACTGCAGGCCGGCCGCGCTCCAGCCTGCATCGCCCGGCCGCAGCACCTGCAGGCCGCGTGCCTGCGCGGCCTGGGCGCAGTCGCCATAGCTGTGCGCCGGCAGCGCCACCGCACGCGCGCCCTGCTGCGCGGCCCATGCGGTGGCGCGGTGGATGAATTCGCTGGCGCTGGCGGCCAGCACGATGCGCTCGGGCGCCACACCGTGGAATGCGGCGAGCTGTGCGCGCAGTGCCGTGTACGCCGGGTCGGGGTAGCGCGTGGCGTCGGCCTGCTGCACAGCGGCCAGGGTGTGCGGGCAGGGGCCGCAGGCGTTGCTGTTGGTGGAAAAGTCGTGCAGCGCCGCGCCCTGTGCATCCGGACCGCCGTGCTGCGGCCAGAGGGTGGGCGGCGCGCTGGCCTGTCGGGATGCGCCTTGCCGCTCTGTGCCCGTCGTTTTTTTGATGTCACCGTTTTCCAGGCTTTTATCCACCATAGCGAAATGCTTCCGTTGCTATCAAACCAAGAGCTGTCAGCGCAACCAGAGCAAGCCCTAAAGCCACTTTTGACACTATTTTCTGTGCCTGCTGCGCATCGCCTGCCGTGGGCGCCCGGCCTATTGGGTGCAGGCAGTAAGCGCCGGGTTTGGACAGGCGCACCCCCAACCCCAACGCCATCGCCGCCATCGGCCAGCCGCTGTTGGGCGACGGCGTCTTGCGTGCTTCCTGCGCCAGCAAGCGCAGCGGCACACCGCCAGCGGCCAGCGCCAGCAGCAGCGCCGTCAGGCGCGCCGGCAGCCACGACAGCACATCGTCGGCGCGCGCCGCCCATTTGCCGGCCCATTGCCAATAGCGCCCGCCGCGCATGCCCGGGTAGCCCCACATGGCGTCGGCGGTGTTGGCAAAGCGGTACAGCGCGGCGCCCGGCAGGCCCAACAGGGCAAACCAGAACAGCGGCGCAATCACCGAATCGTTCAAGTTTTCTGCCAGCGACTCGATGGCGCTCTGGCGCACTTCTTCGGTCGTCAAATGCGCCACATCGCGGCTGACCAGCCAGGCCAGGCGGGCACGCCCGGCGTCCAGCGATTGGGCCAATGCCGCTTCCACTGCCCGCACCTCGCTTTGCAGCAGCGCCAGCGCCAGCAGGGGCTTGAGCAGCAGGCCCAGCAGCAGTGCGGCCAGCAGCCAGCGGGTGGCGTGCAGCACTTTCACAATGCCGATGCCAGGGCTGCCCGGCACCGACAAAAACGCTGCGCTGGCGGGCTGGTGCGCCGGCACAACAACCCACAGCAGCAGTGCCTGCAACAGCGCAGAAACCATCAAAACCATAGCTGCCAGCGCACACCAGGCAAGGGCTGCAAGCCAAAAAGACCTTGAATCGCGCCCTGTGGGTGCCAGCGGTGCAATGCGCTGGGCAAACGCCTCCAGCGCATTGCCCATCCACACCACCGGGTGCCAGCGCAGTGGCGGCTCGCCCCACAGCCGGTCGGCCACCAGTGCCACCAGCATGGCCAGCAGCAGCAGGCCCATGCCAGCGCCCCCCTGGTGCGCCCATGGCGGTGCCAGCCAGCCAATTCCTTCAGGCACCGGACGCCCTCATCGGGGGTTGTTCCAGTGGTTGCTCCGAGGCGCACCCGCCGGGCTGCCACAGCGTGCTCGGCTGGCCCCAATGGTTGTCAAACACCAGCGAGGCCAAAGGTGCGCGCTGCGCCCAGCGTTCGCGCTGCAGCATCGGCTCTTCATAGAACTGCTGCACCGGCCCCAGGCACAGCAAGGCAATCGGTTCGGCCCCGGCAGGCAGACCCAGCAATTGCGCCAGCGCCGCCGGGTCAAAAAGCGACACCCAGCCCATGCCAAGGCCTTCGGCGCGCGCCGCCAGCCACAGGTTCTGGATGGCGCAACTGGCCGATGCCAGGTCCATCTGCGGCAGCGTGCGTCGGCCAAAAATATGGTGCTCGCGGCCATCGGGCAGCGCCACCACCAGCAGTTCGGCTGCGTCCAGCACGCCTTGCACCTTCAGGCGCATGAATTCTTCCTGGCGCTGGCCAAGCGCCTGCGCGGTCAGGACGCGCTCTTGCTCGACCAGCGCATGGAGCGGTGCGCGCAAGGCGGCATCGGTGATGCGCACAAAGCGCCAGGGCTGCATGAAACCGACGCTGGGCGCATGGTGGGCGGCCTCCAGCAGGCGGCGCAACACCTCGGGCGCGACGCTGCCGCCGCTGAAGTGGCGCATGTCGCGGCGCCCATGGATGGCGCGGTACACGCCGCGCTGCTCAGCTTCAGAGAACGCATGCGGCGTTGCAGCCAAGGCAGCGCCAGCGGGTGTGCCATCGGGCAAACCATTGGCAGCTGCAGGGTGCGCTGGCAGGGCCGATGCGCTGGACCAGTCGTTGTGGGCTGTGGGCATTTTTCAGTTCTGGTTGCCGTGCTGCGACGGTCTGCATATGCAAGAGGCGTGACGGACCCGCTGCGCTTTGGTCACAGTGCCGTGCCGGCCAAGCAAAGGGCCTCCAGCGGGACGCTGGAAGCAGGGTCGGCATGCAGCGCAAAACCGCGCTTTGCGCCTGCCGTTTGCCTGCCAACGGTGCGACAGGTTTTTTGTGCCCCTCAAGGGTTGCCACCAAACGGCGGCAGCTTGGCCAGAATGCCCTTGCGCAAGCGCGCAGGCCGGTCATTGCGCAGCAGCGCGCCATCGCTGGCATTGGCGTGCAGCGCGGCACACAGCAGCACATGCTGTGCGGTTTCCTCGTCCGGCACCAGATCACCAAACAGGTAAGTGCCCTTGCCTGGCGCTTGAAAGGCCACGGTGCAGGCGCGCGAACAGCTGCTGAGGCATTCCATGCCGCGCACCCGCACGTTGACAAAGGCGCCCTGCCCGCCCTGCAGCTGCGCAATCTGCACGGCCTCCAAAAGGGCGGCACCGGCAGACGGCGCTTCGCGCGTTGCACCGGCGGGGCGGCAGGTGGTGCAGACAATCACCTCGGTGATCTCGGACACTTCGGTGGTTTTTCTCTTGCTTTCAGTCACGCCGCGCGCGCCGCAAAGGTCTGGCGCGGTAGCGCTCTCGGTCAGGGTCATAAGGTTCTCTCCGGAAATAGGTGTTCTGCTTGCCAAAGCCGGGCCCATGCAGCGCAGCGGCCCAGGGGTTGGTGGGGGTCGTCAAAGTCCAGGATCACCCGGTGCCGTGCCGACGGCGGGGCCAGCGGCTGTTCCAGCGTGCGCCCATCCGTCAACAGCCACAGCCAGCAATCGAGTAGCCCATTGCGGCGCACAGCGCGTTGCAGCAGCAGCTCGGCCTGTTCCAGCGCCTGCGCCAGTGGCGTGCCGCCGCCGCCGCCGATGCCGCGCAGACGCAGGCTGCCCGATGCCCGGGCGCGACCCGGCGGCAGCAGCAGTTGCACACCGTCGCCGCCCAGTTGCAGCAGTGCCACGTCATCGCCCTGCTGCGCAGCCTGTGCGATCAGCTGCGCAGCATGGCCTTTGGCCAGCGCCAGCCGGCCTTGCGTGCGCATCGAACCAGAGGCATCCAGCACGATGCAGTGCAGCCTGGCATGGCGCGCCGGCAGCGGCAGGCGGCGCAGGTGTTCAGGCTGCAAAACCTGCGCACCCTTGGCCCGCAGCGTCGGCCACCAGGCAATGGCACCGGCGGCGTCCGCGGCAGTTTCTCCGGGCGCAGGGCTGGAAAGGCTGTCCGCCAAGGGGCGAGGCCACCGCCGCCGGCCCAACCCGCTGCGCGGGGGGCTGCCGGGGTGGCCTAGGCTTTTTTTTCCGGCCACCCAGGAATGCGGGGTACGGGCGTGAAGCCTTCAGGCTGGGCTGGCATGGCACCCCAGTCGCCTTGCGGTGCGGGCGCGAAGTCGCTGGCGGGAGGTGCTGGCTGTGGTGCTGACTGCGGTGCTGGCGGCTGCGGCGCGGGAGGCGCTCCAGCCGGACTGCCATCGGGCGGCGCAGGCGCGCGCGGTGGAGCAGGTGAAGGCGGTGGCGGTGGTGGGGGTGGCTGCAGGGGCGGCACCGACCGTTGCGGCCCAGCACGGCGGTGCGCCAGTGCCAGCTCGGCCACGGCATCCACGTCGGCGCAGGTGACGGCATGGCGCCCTTCCAGTGCGGCCAGCGCCCGGGCGGCGCGCAGCAGCACCAAGTCGGCCCGCATGCCATCGACGCCGGCGGCCATGGCACGTTCTGCAGCGTGGTGCAGCACGGCGTCGGACCAGTCCAGTTGCGGCAAGGCAGTGCGGGCAGACACCAGGGCATGGCGCAGCGCTTGCTGGGCCGGTTCGTGCTGCGCGGCCACTCCGGCAGGGTCGGCATCAAAACGCAGGCGCGCGCGCAGGATGGCGCTGCGCTGCGCGGCGCTGTCGGGGTTGGCCAGCAGCACCGACAGGCCAAAGCGGTCCAGCAGCTGCGGGCGCAGTTCGCCTTCTTCCGGGTTCATGGTGCCGACCAGCACAAAACGCGCCGCATGCTGCTGCGAAATGCCATCGCGCTCGATCGTGTGAACACCGCTGGCGGCGGCGTCCAGCAGCGCGTCAATCAGCGCGTCCGGCAGCAGGTTCACTTCGTCCACATACAAAACGCCTTGGTGCGCCCGTGCCAGCAGGCCAGGTTGCAGGCGCACGCGGCCATCGCGCAGCACGTCTTCAATGTTCAAACTGCCAACCAACTGCTCGAGACTGGCCGCCAGCGGCAGGGTGACAAAGGGCGCGCCCGGCAGCAGCGCGGCCAAGGCGCGCGCGGCGGTCGATTTGGCGGTGCCGCGCGGCCCGCTGATCAGCACGCCGCCAATGCCGGGGTCGATGGCGGCCAGCTGCAGAGCGCGCTGCAGCACCGGCTGGCCGACCAGCGCGGTCAGCGGAAACTGCGGGCGGGCGGCGGAATGCAGGGGCGTTTCAGAGTCGTTCAACAAGCTCATACCAAAGGCCCTTCTCCGTGCGCTTCCAGCCGCTGCTCCAGCGCCAGCAGGTGTTGTTCGATGCGCCCGCGCTGGTCGCCCGGCGCCTCCCACATGCCGCGCTGCATGGCTTCCAGCAGGCGCTGGCCGATGCTGCGCAGCGCCAGCGGGTTGTGTTGCAGCAAAAACGCGCGGTTGGTGTCGTCGTGCAGGTAGGCGTCGGCCACCAGCGCGTATTGGTGGTCGTGCACCACGCCGGTGGTGGCGTCAAAGGCAAACAGGTAGTCGACCGTGGCCGCCATCTCGAACGCGCCCTTGTAGCCGTGGCGGCGTATGCCTTCCAGCCATTTCGGGTTGACGGCGCGCGAGCGCAGGACGCGCGCCACTTCTTCGTTCAGGCTGCGGATGCGCGGCTCGCCGGGCACGCTGAAGTCGCCGTGGTAGAGCGCGGCGGGCGCACCTGCCAGGTGCTGCACCGCCACCGCCATGCCGCCCTGAAACTGGTAATAGTCGTCCGAATCCAGCACGTCGTGCTCGCGGTTGTCCTGGTTGTGCAGCACGGCATCCAGCCCCGCCAGGCGCTGCTCAAACAGGCCACGTGCCGCCACGCCGTGCTGGCCCTGGCCATAGGCAAAGGCGCCAGCGCGCAAATAGGCCTGCGCCAGGTCGGCGCCGTCCTGCCAGCGCCCGCTGGCCATCACCTCTTGCAAACCCGCACCATAGCCACCGGGGCGCGGGCCAAACACGCGCCAGCTGGACTGGCGCTGCGCCTGCTCGGCGCCCAAACCTTGCGTCTGCTGCGCCTCTGCCGCTTCGCGCAGCACGCGGGCGCGCACCGGGTTGACTTCGTCGTTTTCGTCGTCCGGGCTGATGGCAACGACAGCGCGCACAGCGGTGTCGAACAGGTCCATCACGTTCGGAAAAGCGTCGCGGAAAAAGCCTGACACCCGCAGCGTCACATCCACCCGGGGGCGGTTGCGTATCGCCATTGGCAGCACCTCGATGTCCACCACGCGGCTGCTGCCTTCGGCCCATTTGGGACGCACGCCCAGCAGGGCAAACGCCTGCGCGATGTCTTCGCCGCCGGTGCGCATGGTGCTGGTGCCCCACACCGACAGGCCCAGACTGCCCAGCATTTCGCCGTGGTCTTGCATGTGGCGCTCGATGACGCGCTCGGCCGCTTTGGCGCCCATGTTGTAAGCGGTCTGCGTCGGCACGGCGCGCGTGTCGACCGAATAAAAATTGCGCCCGGTGGGTAGCACATCCGGCCGCCCGCGCGAAGGCGCGCCGCTCGGGCCGGGCGGCACAAAACGCCCGGCCAGACCGCGAAGGCATTGGGCAATTTCGTTGGGCCCACAGGCCTGCAGGCGCGGCTGCAGCACCGTGCGCAGGCGCTGCAGCACCGGGGTGGTGTGCGGCCAGGTGGCAGCGTCCAGTGCTGGCGTTTCGGCCAGGCCATGCGCTGCAACCAGCTGCTGCGCCAGCAACTCCAGCCGCTCGCGTGTGTGACCGGCATGGCGCCACGGCTGCGCGCCCAAGGCCTGCAAAGCGGCGGGGTGCGGGCCAGTCCACGGCGCCGCCCATTCGGGGCTGAGCGGGTTGAAGCCGGCCACGGCGTCCAGCTGCAAGTCGCTTGCCAGCGCCTGCAACAGGCTGCGCTGGTGGGCTGCCGTGCCGCTGGGAAAGCGCGCCAAGGCGACCAGCGTGTCGGTCTGCTGGCGGCCCTGCGGCGAGCTGCCCAGGACATGCAGGCCATCGCGGATTTGCGACTCCTTGATTTCGCACAGGTAGGCATCAAGGCGCTGCAGCAGCGCCTCGCGGCCGGCGTCGTCCGCCGGACGGGCAAAACCCAGCTCCTGGTGCAGTCCGTCCTTGAGCACGCGCTCCAGGATATCAACGCGCAGGCGCTGGGCGCGGCGGGGGTCGAGCGACAGCGCTTCGTAGTACTCGTCCATCTGGCGTTCGAGCTGCTGCAGCGGGCCGTAGGTTTCGGCGCGTGTCAGCGCGGGCATCAGGTGGTCGATGATGACCGCCTGCGTGCGCCGCTTGGCCTGGCTGCCCTCGCCGGGGTCGTTGACGATGAAGGGGTACAGGTGCGGCAGCGGGCCCAGGATGGCGTCGGGCCAGCAGGCCGCGCCCAGCGCCACGCTTTTGCCGGGCAGCCATTCGAGGTTGCCGTGCTTGCCGACATGCACCACGGCATCGACGGCAAACTGGCGCCGCAGCCAGAAATAAAACGCCAGATAGCCATGCGTGGGCACCAGGTCGGCATCGTGGTAGGTGGCGACCAGATCGATGTCGCGGCCACGCGCCGGCTGGATGCCGATAAACACCTGTCCCAGCCGCAAGCCGCTGACCATGAATCGCCCGTGCCGCACCATCGGGTCTTGCTCGGGCGGGCCCCACAGGGCGTTGACGGCGGCGCGGCTGTCGGCATCAATAAGTTGCTCAAACGCGGCTTGGTAGTCGGCCAGCGACAGGCTTTGGCCAGCCGGGCGGGCACCGTTGGCTTCCAGGCGGTTGGTCACACCGGCCACCAGCGCGGCAATCAGGGTGTCGCCACCCGCAGGCACATCGCCCGTCACATAGCCCGCATCTTGCAGCGCGTGCAAAAGGGCGACGGTGGAGGCCGGGGTGTCCAGCCCGACGCCGTTGGCCAGGCGCGCATCGTCGTTCGGGTAATTGGCCAAAATCAGCGCCAGGCGTTTGTCGGCATTCGGTTTGGTGCGCAGCGCGCACCAGCGCTGCGCCAGCTCGGCCACAAAATCCATGCGCTCGGGCTCGCTTTGGTATCGCACCACATCGACCTCGGTGCGCTCGCAGCGCCAGGCCAAGCCTTTGAAGCTGATGGCGCGGGTGCCAATGCGGCCGTCCACTTCGGGCATCACCACCTGCATTGCCAGATCGCGCGGCGCCAGGCCGTGCGGGTCTTGCTGCCACTGCTCCTGGTTGCAGCCGGCAGTGATCAGCTGCAGCACCGGTGCGTCGCCGGCCAGCGGCGCGGCTTGCGCTCCGGCCACGCTGCCGTCGTCCGCGGCGTCCATCGAGGCCACGGCAAAGCTGGTGGCGTTCAGCACCACGTCCACGCGGTGCTGCTGCGCCAGCGCTTGCAGCAGCGCCAGGCTGGCGGGGTTTTTGAGGGAATCGACGGCCAGCGCCAGGGTGTTGAGCCCGCGCGCGCTCAGGGCGCTGAGCAGGTCGTCAAACACGGCCGTGTTGCCGGCCTGCCAATGCGCACGGTAGAACACCAGCAGCGCCGTGGGCGCGCCGCCCTGCCACGGCAAAGGCTCGCCATGCCCTTGGTAGCGCACCGCGGGCGGCAAGGGCTGGGGCGGCGTCGGCCGCTCGCCCAGGCCAAAGGCGGCATGGCCAATCAGGGAGAAAAAGCGCTGACCGTTCTCGCGCCCGCCTTCACGCAGGCAACGCCACAGGTGGCGGCAATCTTCGTGCGGGGCGGTGCTGCGCAGCAGCAATTGCAGGTCTTCACCAAAGTCGCCAGAAAACAGCGCCAGCCACTGGCCGCGCGCGCTGGCCAGCGACACCACCTGCTCGACGATATAGGCCCAGTCGCTCAGGCTGCCCAGGTGGTCAATGACAACCACGCGGGCGTGGCGCAGCACGTCATCGACATACATATCGACCGAGGCCGGCTGGCGCAAAAACATCAGATTGACCAGCCGCACCGTCGGAAAATTTGCCGGCAGCTGCGCGGCCGCGTCGGCCAGCAGCGCCAGCGTGGTGTCCGCGGCGCTCAAAACCACGATGTCGCCCGGCGTTTGCTCCACGCGCACCACACCCTGGCCACCGTCCTCCACATGGCCACCGGGGCGCGTAGACAGCAAATGCATGACAGACCTTTTGGTTATCCGTAAGCCAAATGTGGGGTCGGGCACAACCCAACCCGCCCACACAACGAATCAAAAATCATAGCTGCTAGCGCTTGTAAGCAAAGGGCTAGCGGCCTAAAACACCATAAATCAGCCACAGGCTGGGTTGCACCCAACCCAACGGACTTCTGACTTTCAGGCGGTGGCGGTGGCGCCAGCCAAAGCCGCGTCCAGCTCCCTCTGCAACGCCGCACCGTCCAGCGCAGCGCCAATCAGCACCAGCTGTGTCTGGCGCGCTTCGTCAAAGCGCCAGACGCGGTCAAAGTAGCTGTCAAAGCGCGTGCCCACGCCCTGCACCACCAGGCGCATGGCAGCCCCCGGCAGCGCGACAAAGCCCTTGACGCGGTAGATTTCGTGCTGCTGCACCAGGGTGCGCAGGGCGTCCAGCAGCGCTTCGCGCCCGGGCACCTGCAATTGCACGCGCACCGAGTCAAATTCATCGTGGTCGTGGTCTTCTTCCCCGTCGTGGTGGGTGCGGCGCTGGTCAATCACATCTTCCACTGCAGCGTTCAGCCCCAGCAGCACGTCAGGATCGATGCGGCCGTGCTGCACATGCACCAGTTGCACGCCGGGCATGCTTTCTTCGCGGATGGTGGCTTCGACACTGGCCAGCGTGGCCGCATCCAGGCCGTCGGTCTTGTGCACCACCACCAGGTCGGCGGTGGCCAGCTGGTCGGCAAACAGCTCGTGCAGCGGCGACTCGTGGTCCAGGTTGTCGTCGGCGCGGCGCTGTGCATCCACCGCGACGGGGTCGTCGGCAAAGCGGCCGGCCGCCACCGCGGGCGCGTCCACGACCGTGATGACGGCGTCCACCGTGAAAACATTGCGCAGCGCGGGCCACTGGAAGGCCTGCACCAGCGGCTTGGGCAGGGCCAGGCCCGAGGTTTCAATGACGAGGTGGTCAATCTGGTCACGCCGCGCGGCCAGCTGCTCCATGACGGGGGCAAACTCTTCTTGCACCGTGCAGCACAGGCAACCGTTGGCCAGCTCATACAGCTGGCCATTTTCTTCACCGTTTTCATCACAGCCAATGCCGCAGCCGCGCAGCACTTCGCCGTCAATGCCCAGTTCGCCAAATTCGTTGACGATGACCGCTATGCGACGTCCGCCCGCGTGGGTCAGCAGGTGGCGCAGCAGCGTGGTTTTGCCGCTGCCCAGAAAGCCGGTAACGATGGTGGTGGGGATCTTGCGTGTTTGCATGTCTGAACTCTCCAAAAAAACAGAAAAAACCAGTGTCAGAAAAAAGGGGTGCCGTGCGCGCTGCTCATGGATGCGCCTGAGGGCGGCAAGGCTTGCAGGCAGTCCACCAGCATGTGGGCAGCCTCGCCCATGCGGTGGCCGGGGCGCAGGAGCAAGCCCATGCGCTCCTCGTCCAGCTGGCACACCTGCTGCTTGCGCACAGCGGGCAGCAGTGCCCAGCCGGGCCGCTCGGCCAGTTGCGACAACGTGGCGCGCGCGCCGACGATCAGGTCGGGTGGGCGGCGCAGCAGCAGTTCGGGGTTGATCTTGATGAACGGCGCGGCATCGCTCTGCACCACGTTCACCAGCCCCAGGCGGGCGACGGTTTCGCCAATGAAGCTTTGGTTGCTGGCACCGTGGGGGGCGGCGCTGATTTCCACATACACCGTGCGCCCGCGCAGCGCAACCGGCAGGCGCGCCGCTGCGGCCGCCATGTCGGCGTCCATGCGCGCCACCAAAGCCGCCGCTTGCGCTGGCGGTGTGCCCAGCGCTTTGCCCAGGGTGAACAACATGCGCCGCACCGCCGCGTGGGTGCGCGCCTCCAGCACCAGCACCGGTACGCCCAGCTCCTGCAGGCGCGCACCCGCGCGGCTGCGCGGGCCCAGCAACACCAGGCTGGGGCGCAGCGCCACGATGCGCTCAATGTGCGCATCGGCCAGTCCACCCACCTTGGGCAGTCGCTGCACCTGCGCCGGCCAGGCGGAATGGCGGTCGGTGGCCACCAGCTGGTCGCACTGCCCCAAAGCGCACACGGCCTCGGTCAGCGACGGTGCCAGCGTGACGATGCGTGCCCGGTTTTCTGCCGCACTCTGGGCCGGGGCCAGGGCCAGCGCACAGGCCAGGCCCAGCGCTGCCAGCAGTCCTGACGCCAGGCGCGTGCGCAGACGCGCCGGGGCTGGCAGGGCGGTGCAGGGCTGCAAAGGTGGCAGTGGCGGCAAAGCGTCAGTCCTCTATGCCGCGCTGCGCCGGCACGCCGGCCTTGAAGTGGTGCTTGATGAGGGCCATCTCGGTCACGGTGTCGGCCAGCTCCACCAGTTCGGCAGGGGCGTTGCGGCCTGTCAGCACCACATGCACGTGCGCCGGGCGCTCGCGCAGGCAGGCCAGTACCGGCTCCAGCGCAATCCAGCCATAGCGCAGCGGGTACATGATTTCGTCCAGCACCACCATGAAGTGCTCGCCAGCGCGGATGGTGGCCTCGGCCTTGGCCCAGCCATCCAGCGCCAGCTGGGCCGAATGGTCCAGGTCGCGGCTCTTCCAGCTAAAGCCATCGCCCAGGCCCACGATGGGAATGCCCAGCTGCTCGAACAGGCGGTGTTCGCCAAAGCGGGCCGTGGGCACCTTCATGAACTGGTACACCTTGACCAGCTTGCCACGGCCGTGGGCGCGCAGGGCCAGGCCAAATGCGGCGGTGCTTTTGCCCTTGCCATTGCCGGTGTGGACGATGGTCAGGCCGCGGCGCTCGCCTTGGGGTTTGGGGGTGTCGCGGTGGACAGGCGGTGTTTCAATGTGCATGGTTTGTGTGGGCTGAGCCCGTTCGCTTGAGCAGATAGGTGTCCATGATCCAGCCGTGCCTGGCCCGCGCTTGCGCCCGCTCGCGCAGGATCTTTGGTCCCACCTCGGCCAGCGCCCCGCTGAGGCACAGCTGGTTCGGCATGCCCAGGTAGGCGCCCCACCAGATGTGCAGACCCGCAGGGGCCAGTGTCTGGAAGGCGCACTGCCCGTCCAGCATCACCGCCACGGTGTCGGCGCTTTCAGGCCAGCCGCGTTCGCGCAGCTGGCGGCCGGTGGTGATGAGCACCGGCGCATTGATGTCGTTGAGCGCCATGGCGTGCGCTGCGGTAAGGGCCTGCAGTGCGGTGATGCCGGGCACCACGGTGGTGGTCAGGTCGGTGTGGCGCGCCAGCCGCTCGGCAATGCGCAGCGTGCTGTCGTACAGCGAGGGGTCACCCCAGACCAGTACACCCACCCGGCCGCCTTCGGGCAGGTGCCGCCGGACCGTGACCAGCCAGACCGCAGCGATCGCGTCGTGCCACCGCTCGACTGCGCCCCGGTAGTCGCTGTCGGCGCCTTCGCGCACCGGCATGTCGAAAGGGGCCACCACAACGCCGTCGTGGGTGATCAGCTCCTGGCACAGGCGCCAGCGCAACCCGGCCAGTTCGGCCTTGTCCTGGCCTTTGCATGGCAGCAGGATCAGCTGGGCCTGGTTGAGGGCTGCCACCCCTTGGCGGGTGATGTGGTCGGGGTGGCCGGTGCCCATGCCGATCAGGCTCAGGT
>JAGOCN010000225.1 GCA_017998735.1 Giesbergeria sp. | reverse complement strand
CGGGTGGCGGTGGCGCTGTTTGCGGTCAATCCGGTGGCGGTGTATGCGGTTGCCTACCTGGTGCAGCGCTCCATCGTCATGGCAACGCTGTTTGCAGCACTGGCCTGCTGGGCGTTTGTGCGCGGCGTGGTCAGCGGGCGCCTGCTCTGGCATGGGCTGGCTTTGCTTGCCTATGTCGCAGCCGTGCTGTCCAAGGAGCACTCCATCATGGTGGCTGCAATGGCAGTGCCCCTGTACATTCATGTGCGCCGCCCTGGCTGGAAGACCATTGCCGCCCTGTTCGGCGCCGTGCTGCTGCTGCTGGTGCTGGCATCGGCTGTGTTCTTCAGTGTGTATGGCCATCTGGTCGGCACCCTGATCGACCAGCGTTCTATCGATTTTGCTGTGCAACTGGAGCAAATGCGCCCCGGCATCACGGCGCACATGTACCCGCTCAGCGTCCTCAACGAGGCCGCGCTGTTCTTTGCATACGGGTTTCTGTGGTTTCTGCCCAATGTGGCATGGATGTCCATCGACCTGCGCCCGGCCTTTCCGCTGTCCTATGCAGCCTTTCCGCAGGTGCTGGGGGCTGTGGGCTATGTGGCGCTGCTGGGCGGCGCGCTGTGGGCGGTGCTGCGGCGCCAGGGCGTGGCCAGCCTGGTGGGGGTGGCGCTGCTGTTTCCGCTGCTGCTGTTCATGACCGAATTTGCCACTGTGTGGGTGCAGGACCCGTTTGTGCTGTACCGCAGTTACCTGTGGGCCATGGGTTTTCCCATTTTGCTGGCGGTGGCGCTGACAGGCTTCAGGCCGCGCACCATCTACCTGCTGGGACTGGTGGTGGGCATCGTTTTCAGTTTGCTGGCGTTTGAGCGCGTTTTGTCGCTGCAAGACGAATCCACAGCCTGGGGCGACGCCGCAGAAAAAATTGACCGGCAGGCACCTGCCAATGCTGTCGGACGCTGGCGCCCGTTTCTCAACCTGGGCGCGCAGCACCTGGACAAAGGCTTGCTGCAAGAGGCACAAACCGATCTGGCCACGGCCGAGGCCCTGGGCGCGCTGCAGGGTTCGGCCCGCTTCAACATGGGCGTGGCACTGCAGCAGCAGCAAAAACACACCGAAGCCTTGGCCGCCTTTGCCGAAGCGGAAAAACGCGGCTTCAACGACCTGCAGCTGTACTACCAGCGCGGTGAATCGCAGTACGCACTGGGCCAATTTGACCAGGCCTATGCCAGCTTCACGCAGGGCCTGGACAGGCCCGTCAGCGGCATTTCCGGCCAGGACCTGGAACGCGTTCTGCAGGCCATGCGCCTGCGCCGTGCCGAAGCAGCCATCGGTGCCCGGCAGTACGGTGCGGCGGTGGAAGCCTTTGGTGCGCTGCTGCAGGACCAGCCACAAAGCGCACGCCTGCGCATTGGATTGGGCATGGCGCTGATCGGCAAGGGCGACAACCGCGAAGCGCTGGCCTTGTTTGACACGCTGCTGGCCCAGCAGCCCAGCGGGCCGGCGTACTACGGACGTGCCATGGCTTACTACACCGCAGGCCAGCACACTGCCAGCCTCAAAGACCTGGACCAGGCCATGGCGCTGGAGCCACGCAACCCGCGCTACCCGCAAGTGCGTGCACAGGTTGCAGCGGCAGCCGCTGCTGGCACGGCAGCCAGGTAGCAGCGGCCCGCCGCTGAAAACCTTTGACCATGCCGCCCCTGCGCGTCCTGCACATTGGCAAGTTCTATCCACCCTACCGAGGTGGCATGGAGGTGTTTCTGGCCGATCTGGTTGCCACCCAGCGCAGCCAGGGCATGGACGCGGCGGCCCTGGTGCATGGCAACCCCGAGCCGGGCGATCCGGCCTGGCTGGTGCGCGTTCCGGTGCAGTTCAACCTGCTTTATGCGCCGATTGCCTTCGGCTTTCGTGCAGCGCTGGCACGGGCCATACGGCAGTTCAAGCCCGACATCCTGCACCTGCACCTGCCCAACAATTCGGCGCTGTGGGTGCTGACACTGCCCCAGGCACGCGCCATTCCCTGGGTGGTGCATTGGCATTCGGACGTGGTGCTGTCCAACATCAAATGGTCGGTGGCAGCGGCCTATGCGCTGTACCGACCCTTCGAACAGGCAGTGCTGGACGGCGCCGAACGCATCATTGCCACCTCGCAGCCCTACCTGGACGCCAGTGAACCCTTGCGCCGCTGGCACAGCAAATGCGCCGTGGTGCCGCTCGGCCTGCGCACTGCCCTGTTGCCGCAAACTTCCACGCCGCCCCAGCCAGGCGCCTCAGGTTCGGCAGAGCCGGACTTGCCGGTGCAATGGTCACCGGGGGTGCATTTGCGGCTGCTCTCCATCGGACGCCTCACCTATTACAAAGGCTATGAAACGCTGATAGAGGCAGTGCAGCAGCTGCCCGGTGTGGAATTGCTGATTGCAGGCGAAGGCGAGTTGCAGGCAGCGCTGGAGGCGCGCATTGCGGCCGCAGCCACACGCTCTGGCGTGCCCGGTGCGCTGCCGGCGCGGCTGCTGGGCAATGTCAGCGAAGCCCAGAAACATGCGCTGCTGGCAGGCTGTGATGTGTTCTGTCTGGCCTCGCGCGAGCGCACCGAAGCCTTTGGCGTGGTGCTGCTGGAGGCCATGCACCACGCACGCCCCTGCATCGTCACCGACCTGCCCGGCTCGGGCATGCCCTGGGTGGTGGCGCAGTCGCACACAGGCCTGTGTGTTCCCATCGAAGACGTGCAGGCATGGCGCAACGCCATCACCCGGCTGCAGCACGACCAGAAGCTGCGCCAGCGGCTTGGCAATGCAGGCCCGGGTGCGCTGGCGCACAGCTTTGGCATGGACGCCTGCGCCCGTGCCGTACAGCGCCAGTACAGGTCCATCGTTCCGGCTTCTGCTTCTGTTTCCTCTGCTTCTGCTGTTTCCCCAGTTTCCAGTGCCGGCATGCAGCCCCTGGTGGTGGTGGCCACCCACAACCATGCCCATTGCATCGGCAATCTGGTCAAGGCCATACGCTCGCAGGGCTGGCACAGCATTGTGGTGATCGACAACCGCAGCACCGATGGCACCTGCCACGCAGCCCAGGCTGCAGGAGCCCAGGTGCTGAGGCCGTTGCTGGCGCAAAGCCACTGGGGCGCCCTGCAGACGGGCATGCGCCATGCGCTGGCCCGAGGCCATGCCGGCGTGGTGACACTGGACACCCATGCCCTGGCACACACCGATGCCAGCGACATTGGGTGGCTGGTGGCCCATGCTGCCAGCACGCAAGCCGATGTGGTGCTGGGCGTGGCACCGCACACACGCCGCCGCTCGCGTCTGGCAGCAGCATGGTTTCGCCGCCTCACCCGACTGGAACTGAGCGACGTAGGGGCCGGGTTTCGCCACTACACCCCCCGCGCAGTGGCAGTGCTGGCTTCGCGTGAAGCCACCTTGCTGGACTACGCCGACCTGGGCGCCCTGCTGCTGGCCCGCCGCGCCGGCCTGCGCATCAGTGAACTGCCCCTGGCTGCCAGCCCGTTGGCAGCGCAGACTGCCTGCCCTGCAACTGCTTTGCAGAACACCCGGTTTTCTACTTGGAGCAGCACCGCACGCTACATGGCCGCCACCACCTTGCTGTGCCTGGCACGTTGGCAGCTGCCCGGTCAACGCCCTGACAGAACCTGAAGGCATTGACCCAAGCGCTGGAGCGGTTTCAGGCTGCTTGAGCAGCCAAACACCAGGTCAACGCCACTTCTGTTGCAGACCCCGATTTTTTGGCAAAAAGTGCTTCCAGCGCATACTCAGCCTACGCCAGCAGCTCCTCTTTAGATAGCAATACGCAATGCTCTTTGCACAAGCACTGCAGGCCGGTCAGAGCAATCTTCAGGGCACCAGCCAGCCGTTGACCCGCGCCACGCTGGCATGCTGGTCTTCCCCCACCAGGGCCTGCAGGCGCAGCTGTGACACCAGATAGACATAGCGCGCCTGGGCCAGGTCGCGCTGCGCCGTGCTCTTTTGCTGCTCGGAATTGAGCACGTCCACCGTGGTGCGGCTGCCGGCCTGAAACGACTTCTGGTTCGACAGCACGGCCTGCTCGGCCGAGCGCACCGCCTGCTCCAGCGCGCCGATGCGCAGCACGCCTTCGGTCATGCCGCGAAACTCCCGGTGCACCCGCACCCCCAGCTCCAGGCGTGCGGCCTCCAGCAGTTCGCGCGCCCGCTCCTGCTCGGCCACGGCCTGGCGCACGGTGGAGCTGACATAGCCACCGCCGTACAGG
>JAGOCN010000224.1 GCA_017998735.1 Giesbergeria sp. | reverse complement strand
CTGCACAGGACTGGGCAAGGTCAGACGGCTTCGGTGTCCATGTCTGCCGCGGCGTCCAGGGCGATCTCCACCGGTGCTGCCTCTCTTTGCGGGGCAGGCAGGCCGCCCGCACCAGACACCGCGCCCTTGTGCGTGAAGCGCCGCCCGGTGCTGTACGGAAACACGTCGTACACATGGCCCGCCAGAATGCGCTCCTTGTGCGTTTGCCAGAACTCCACGTCCAGCAGGTCGGCGTGGTGCTGCAGGAACACCGCGCGCACCGCGTCGTTGCCCAGCAGAAAGGGGGCAAAGGTTTCGGGAAACACATCGTGCGGACCGACCGAATACCAGATCTCGCCGCTCATTTCCTCTTCTTCATTGCGCGGCTGCGGCACGCGCCGGAAATTGCAATCGGTGAGGTATTCGATTTCGTCGTAGTCGTAAAACACCACCTTGCCGTGGCGCGTGACGCCAAAGTTCTTCCACAGCATGTCGCCAGGAAAGATGTTGGCGGCCACCAGGTCCTTGATGGCATTGCCGTATTCGACCACGCTGCGCTCCATCTGCTGCTGCGCTGCCGGCTCCTGCAGGCCGGCATCAAAGGCCTCCTGCAAATACATGTTGAGCGGAATCATGCGCCGCTCGATGTACAGGTGCGAAATGATCACCTCTTGCTGGCCATCGCCATCGCGGTCGCTGATCTCCAGCTGGCTAGGGGCGAATTGTTCGATTTCGGCAATCAGTTCGTCGCTGAAGCGCTCACGCGGAAAGGCCACCAGGCTGTATTCCAGCGTGTCGGCCATGCGGCCCACCCGGTCGTGCTGTTTGACCAGCTGGTACTTGCCCTGGATCTTTTCGCGCGTGGTGTCTTTTTGCAGGGGGTAGTGGTCCTTGATGAGCTTGAACACATAGGGAAAACTGGGCAGGTCAAACACCAGCATCACCATGCCCTTGATGCCGGGCGCGATGCGGAAACGGTCGGTGGAGTGTTTGAGGTGGTAGAGAAAGTCGCGGTAGAACAGCGTCTTGCCCTGCTTGGCCAGGCCGAGCGCGGTGTAGAGCTCGCCGCGGGGCTTGCGCGGCATCAGGCTGCGCAAAAACTGCACATAGGCCGACGGGATTTCCATGTCCACCATGAAGTACGCACGCGCAAATGAAAACAGCATCTGCAGGTCATCTTCGCCAAACAGTGCGGCGTCGATCAGCAGCTCGCCGGCATCGTTGTGCAGGAGGGGCAGCGCAAACGGCACCTCGGTGAAACCGTTGATGACCTTGCCCACCAGGTACGCGCCCTTGTTGCGGTAGAACAGGCCGGAGAGCACCTGCAGCTGAAAATTGGCGCGCAGCTTGCTGTGCTGCAAATGGCCCAGCAGCGCTGCATGCACCTGCGCAATGTCGCCGTCCAGATCGGCAAAAGCGCGCTGCAGGCTGAAACCCTGCACGATGCGGGTGAGCGTCTCGCACAGGTCGCTGCCGGACGGCGACGGGTAGTAGGCCCAGTAGGTCGGGCGCGCCTCGCGGGCATCGTTGTCGATGTATTCGGTGCTGACCGCCGGACGCACAAAAATGAAATCGTTCTGAAAATGCGTGCGGTGCAGGATCTTGGTGGTCACCGAGTTGAAGAAGGTTTCTGCCAGCTCGGGCTGGCGGTGGTTCACCAGCAGGCCGATGTAGTGCAGCTTGACCTGTTGCCAGACGTCCATCGGCAGGCCACCGGCATGGAATTCCTTGTCCAGCCGGCGCACGCATTCCTTGACGCGCAGGTCGTAGAACTCGATGCGTTCGCGCTGCGCGCGTTGCTGGCCATGCCAGTCCGCTGTTTCAAAGCGGTGCTTGGCGCGTGCCGATTCGGTGCGGAACAGGCGGTAATGGCGGTTGAAACCGTCCATCATCGCCTTGGCAATGTCATAGGCTTGCGGGGAATCAAGGCGCTGTGGAAACATGGGCAGGGTTCTCCGAAACAGGCCAGGCTGTCAGTTCTGTGACCACCGCAGGATTGCAGCCAGGCCCGGGGCCACCGACTTTAGCGCCGCACAGCAGCGACGCCTGCCACGGCGGCATCGTGCAGTTCGTCCAGACCCTGGTTGCCATTGACGGAAATGTGCAGGTTTTTGATGATTCCGTCATTGAGCCCAAAGCACCAGCCATGCAGGGTGACTTTGTCTCCACGCGCCCAGGCGTCCTGCATCACGGTGGTGTGTGCAATGTTGATGACCTGCTCGATGGCATTGAGTTCGCACAGCACGTTGTGGCGCCACTCGGGCGCGGTCGCCTTGATCAGCGCCATGTGCTTGTGTGCCACGTCCTTGACATGGCGAATCCAGTTGTCTGCCAGACCCACACGGGTGCCGTCCAGTGCGGCCAGCACCCCGCCGCAGCCGTAGTGCCCCACCACCATCAGGTGCTCAATGTGCAGCATGTCCACCGCATACTGGATGGTCGAGAGGCAGTTGAGGTCGGTTGGCACCACCACGTTGGCCACATTGCGGTGCACGAACACTTCGCCTGGGTCCAGCCCGGTGATCTGGTTGGCCGGCACGCGGCTGTCGGAGCAGCCAATCCACATGTAACGCGGCTTTTGCTGTGCCATCAATGCGGTGAAAAAGCCGGGGCGCTCTTGCTCCATTTGCGCAGCCCAAGCGCGGTTGTGGGAAAACAGGTCTTCGATGGAGGCAGTGGGCATGGAAATTTTTTTACAGTACAAAAAGGAGTGCCGCAGCTGCAAAGCTGCGTGCGCAGCACATTACCAGCTCAGCAGGTTTCGGCAAACAGTTCGCGGCCGATCAGCATACGGCGGATTTCACTGGTGCCTGCACCGATCTCGTAGAGCTTGGCATCGCGCCAGAGGCGGCCCAGCGGGTAGTCGTTGATGTAGCCGTTGCCACCAAAAATCTGGATGCCTTCGCCCGCCATCCAGGTGGCTTTTTCAGCAGTCCACAGAATCACGCTGGCGCAGTCCTTGCGCACCTGGCGCACATGCTGGCTGCCCAGCATGTCCAGGTTCTTGGCCACGGTGTAGGCAAAAGAGCGCCCCGCCTGCAGCACGGTGTACATGTCGGCGACCTTGCCCTGGATCAGCTGGAATTCGCCGATGCTTTGGCCAAACTGCTTGCGGTCGTGGATGTAGGGGATCACGTTGTCCATCACCGACTGCATGATGCCCAGCGGACCTCCAGTGAGCACCGCTCGTTCGTAGTCCAGCCCGCTCATCAACACCTTGGCGCCCATGTTGAGGTTGCCCAGAATGTTTTCTGCGGGCACTTCCACATCCTGGAAAACCAGCTCTCCGGTGTGGCTGCCACGCATGCCAAGCTTGTCGAGCTTTTGCGCCACCGAAAAGCCTTTCATGCCTTTTTCAATCAGGAAAGCCGTGACACCGCGTGCGCCCAGCTCAGGCTCGGTCTTGGCGTACACCACCAGCGTGTCAGCGTCTGGCCCGTTGGTGATCCACATCTTGCTGCCATTGAGCAGGTAACAGCCGCCCTTGTCCTCTGCCTTGAGCTTCATGCTGATCACGTCAGAGCCGGCGCCCGGCTCGCTCATGGCCAAGGCACCCACATGTTCGCCGCTGATGAGCCGGGGCAGATACTTCTGTTTTTGCGCAGGGCTGCCATTGCGGTTGATCTGGTTCACGCACAGGTTGCTGTGCGCGCCATAACTCAAACCCACCGAGGCGCTGGCACGCGAAATTTCTTCCATGGCCACCATGTGCGCCAGATACCCCATGCCCGCGCCACCATCCGCCTCCGGTACCGTGATGCCTAACACCCCCAGAGCACCCATTTTTTGCCACAGGTCCATGGGAAACTGGTCACTGCAGTCTGCCTCTGCAGCCCGCGGTGCAATTTCCGACTGCGCAAATTCACGCACTGCGTCGCGCAGCGCCTCCACATCGTCACCGAGCTGAAAATCGAGACCGGGAAGGATGGCAGATGCACTCATTGCGAAGCTCCTGAATTTGGTGTTTGCGTTTGCTCAACCTTCAATTATTCACCAACTTCTCAACTGAAGGCACGGATCGCAAGGTCAGTTTCTTTGGCGCGTCATATCCCGAAGAACAGCCAGCGCAGCGCAACCGCCCCACCGTACGCTGACGTGCAACAGGCAGCGCTGCACAAACGCGAGACACGCAGCGTCTCTCCAAAAAAACAAAACCCCCCAGGGCCGAGTGGCCGAGGGGGGTATTGAGTGCTGTTAACAGCCTGACGATGACCTACTTTCACACGGGAACCCGCACTATCATCGGCGCAAAGTCGTTTCACT
>JAGOCN010000010.1 GCA_017998735.1 Giesbergeria sp. | reverse complement strand
GAGAACTCGCGCATCACCTGCGCGGCAGCGGTGATTTCGCCGATGGTTTCCTTCTTCACGCGCAGGCCGGTGACGATGGCTGCGGTCATCACGGGCGAGAGCTCGCCGCGCATGATGAGGCGCATCAGGTGCAGCATTTCATCGTGAAAAATTTCGCGGTGCTCGACGGTGCGCTGCAGCGCTTCTTGCGGGGTGATGGACATGGCAAATCTGGAAGGTGGATCAAAAAAAGGACAAGGGGAAAACCGGCGCTGCAGGTGGCAGGGCGAACAGAAACTCAACGCCGGCCGGACACACCGGGCAGACCGGGCAGGTCGCCCAGCGCCAGTTTCACGCCGAGCGCGACAAACAGGGCGCCGGCCACGCCGTCCAGCCAGCGCAGCGTGTGCGCCAGGGCGCCGGCACGGCGCGCCGCCCAGGCTGCGGTCAGCGCCCAGCCGGTGTTGACCACGGTGCTGTTGACGGTGAACAAAAGGCCCAGCCCCAGAAACCACAGCGGTGCCTGCAAACTGGCCGGGTCGATGAACTGCGGCACAAAGGCGAGAAAGAACAAAGCCACCTTGGGGTTGAGCACATTGGTCAGAAAGCCGCGCCGGAAGACGGCACGCAGGGGGATTTCGGGTGTCTGGGGTGTTTGAGGTATTTGGGGCATCCGGGTCGGCTGGAGCACCGGGCTGGCAGCGCTGTCTGGCACGGCAGAAGCTACCGTGGCCGCCTGCGCAGCCAGCGCCGCCTGCAGCATGCGCGCCCCCACATACACCAGGTACAGGGCGCCAAGCCATTTGAGCAGGGCCAGCGCCGTGCCAGACGCGGCCAGCAGCGCGCTCACGCCCAGGGCAGCGGCAAGCACATGCACGCAGCAGCCTGCCGCAATGCCCAGGGCGGCGACCACACCGGCGCGCACACCGCGCCGCACGGCATGGGCAACGATGAACAGCACGTCCGGCCCCGGCGTCAGGTTGAGCAGCACCCCGGCAGCAATGAACAGCACCCACTGGTCGGCGGCCATGGCATCAGTGCAGGTTCAGGGTCATATTGGCCTCTGGCGCAGGCGCAGCATGCGCCAGCAGCTATGGTTTCAGGAGCATTCAGTGCTGCGCAGCACCCTGCTCCAGAAAATTGCGCAGCAGCGCGTGGCCGTGCTCGGTCAGGATGCTTTCGGGGTGGAACTGCACGCCCTCGATGGCCAGCGTTTTGTGGCGCACACCCATGATTTCGCCGTCGTCGGTCCAGGCGGTGACTTCCAGCACCTCGGGACAGCTGGCGCGCTCAATCGACAGCGAGTGGTAGCGGTTGACCGTGAACTGCGCAGGCAGCCCGGCAAACACGCCGGTTTGCGTTGTGGTGATGACACTGGTCTTGCCATGCATCAGCTGCTGCGCCCGCACAATCGTGCCGCCAAAGGCGGCGCCGATTGCCTGGTGGCCCAGGCACACGCCCAGAATCGGCAGCTTGCCGGCAAAGTGCCGGATGGCCTCCACCGAAATGCCGGCTTCCTGCGGCGAGCACGGCCCAGGCGAGATGACCAGCCGGTCGAGCCGGCCGGCCTGCAGGCGCGCGTCAATGTCGGCGACAGTGATTTCGTCATTGCGGTGCACCTCGACCTCGGCGCCCAGTTCGCCAAAATACTGCACGATGTTCCAGGTGAAACTGTCGTAGTTGTCGATCATCAGCAAGCGTATGGGCATGGCTTCACCTTGGGGAATGGTCGGCTGCAGCAGCGGCGTCGGGCGGCGTGCCCTGGTCCGCGCTGCTGCGCAGGCGGGCAAACTCGCGGTGCTCGTAGGCGATGTAGGCTTCCATCATGCTGCGGTAGATGGCCTCGATCACTTCGGGTTCGCCGCCTTCCTGCACCGCACGCTCGCGCACGCGGGCCACGATGGATTCGATGCGCTCTTCGTCGCGCACCTGGTGGGCATCGTGCTTGATGCGTGCCGCCTGCGTCATGTAGCCGCCGCGCGTCACCAGCAAGGGCACCAAGATGTCGTCCAGCGCATCGATGTTCCGGCGCACGTCCTCCATGCTGCCGCAGTGTTCCACGTTGTCGATTGCGCGCACCATCATTCCAGTCCTTCTTCTACAAGTTCGGCAGCGCGCAGCAGGGCGCGCGCCTTGTGTTCGGTCTCGTTCCATTCCAGCTCGGGCACCGAGTCGGCCACCACGCCAGCGGCGGCCTGCACATACAAGGTGCCGTCCTTGACGATGGCGGTGCGGATGGCAATTGCCAGGTCCATGTCGCCGGCGTAGCTGAGATACCCGACCGCGCCGCCGTACAGGCCGCGCTTGGTGGGCTCCAGCTGGTCAATGATTTCCATGGCGTGCACCTTGGGCGCACCGGTCAGCGTGCCGGCCGGAAACGTCGCCTTGAGCACGTCCATGCTGGTCATGCCGTCGTTCAGCAGGCCTTCGACGTTGCTGACGATGTGCATCACATGGCTGTAGCGCTCGACGCAGAACGCCTCGGTCACTTTCACGCTGCCGGTCTTGGCAATGCGGCCAATGTCGTTGCGCGCCAGGTCGATCAGCATGACGTGCTCGGCGCGCTCCTTGGGGTCGTTCACCAGCTCCACCTCGGCCGCCTTGTCCAGCTCGGGTGTGGCGCCACGCGGGCGGGTGCCGGCCAGCGGGCGGATGGTGACCTTCTGGCCTTCGGGCGTGTCTTCCTGGCGCACCAGGATTTCCGGGCTGGCGCCCACCACATGGCTGTCACCGAAGTGGTAGTAGTACATGTAGGGGCTGGGGTTGAGCGAGCGCAGCGCCCGGTACAGCGACAGGGGCGACTCGGTGTAGCGCTTGTGGATGCGCTGGCCCACCTGCACCTGCATGAAGTCGCCGCCGGCAATCAGCTCCTTGGCGTGCAGCACGGCGGCCAGGTAGTCGGCCTTGGCAAAGTCGCGCTGCGCCGGGTGGCCCTCGGTGGCCTGCACCTGCGGCGCGCTGACCGAGTATCTGAGCTGGTCGCGCAGACCGCGCAGGCGTTTTTTGGCATTGCTGTAGGCCTCGGGGCGCGCCGGGTCGGCATAGACGATCAGGTACAGCTTGCCCGAGAGGTTGTCGATGACGGCCAGTTCCTCGCACTGCAGCAGCAGGATGTCGGGCATGTCGAGTGCGTCGGGCGGGCAGGACTGCTCCAGCTTTTTCTCGATGTGGCGCACCGCGTCGTAGCCGAAGTAACCCGCCAGCCCGCCGCAAAAGCGCGGCAGGCCCGGGCGCAGCGCCACCTTGAAGCGCTGCTGGTAGGCGGCAATGAAGTCCAGCGGGTTGCCGGGGGCGCTTTCCACCACTTCGCCGTCGGTCACCACTTCGGTGACGGCGGCAGCGCCAAAACCGCGTGCGCGCAGCAGCGTGCGCGCCGGCAGGCCGATGAAGCTGTAGCGGCCAAAGCGCTCGCCGCCCACCACGGATTCGAGCAGAAAGCTGTATTTGCCGCCGCCCTGGCTGTGCGCCAGCTTCAGGTACAGCGACAGCGGGGTTTCCAGGTCGGCAAAGGCTTCCGCCATCAACGGAATGCGGTTGTAGCCTTCGCGGGCCAGGCTTTTGAATTCAAGTTCGGTGATCACAGGAAGGGCTCCCGAGGGGGCGTTGCGCAGGCAGACAGAAAGGAGCGCACCGCAGGTTCATTCGGCAGGCCTTGGCAAGAAGGCCGGCAAGGGGCTTGGCTGGCAAGGGTTCCAGCGCGCAGTCAGGGTTTGCAGGGGCATGCGGGCCGGCGCCAGGGCCAGGCTCCCCGGTCGCTGCGACCTGTGCTGAACACGCGGTGAATGAACATGGGCAAAGTGTAGCAAATGGGCTTTGCCGCCCTTGCCTTCGCGCCTGCGCCAATGCCTGCCTGTTTTTGCAGGCACGGCGCCACCAGCCATGCCTGCAGACAAACCCTGTTGCCAGCCGTGCAACATCTTGAAATAATAAATAGAACGACCGTTCTATTTACTACAGGAGACAGGCATGGGAATTCTGCACGGGAAGCTGCCGGCAGCCGGTGTGGCACTGGCGCTGGCGGCGTTTGCCGCGCTGGCGCAGCCGGTGCAGTTGCCAATGTCGGTGCCGATACCGGCACCAGTGACGGTGGCAGACATTGCCTATCCCAGCCCTGCCGATGTGCAAGGCAGCCAATTGGTTCTCAATGGCGCCGGCGTGCGCTACAAGACCGTCTTCAAGGTCTACACCGCCGGCCTGTACCTTGAAAAGCCGGCCGGCACTCTGCAGGAAGTGGTCGCGCTGCCGGGCGCCAAGCGCCTGTCCATCACCATGCTGCGCGACATCGATTCGCGCGAACTGGGCAAATTGTTTTCGCGCGGCATGGAGGACAACATGGACCGGGCCACGTTCTCCAGGCTCGCGCCCAGCGTGCTGCGCATGGGGCAGATTTTCTCGGACCACAAAAAGCTGCGGGTTGGCGACCAGCTCAGCATCGACTGGGTGCCCGGCACCGGCACCCTCATCACCGTCAAGGGCCAGCCGCAGGGCGAGCCTTTCAAGGAGCCGGAGTTCTTCCGGGCCCTGATGGGCATCTGGCTCGGCCCGCAGCCGGCCGACTGGAAACTCAAGGACGCCCTGCTGGGCAAGCAGGTCTGAGCAACGCTGGCAATGGGAATGCTGCATGCCACCCAAAATGGAAAATATTGATGAAAAGTGCCTCCAGCGCTTATGCAGCCTGCGCCAGCAGCTCCTTTTTCGATAGCAAAATGCAATGCCATGCTGCAGGCCAGCCGCAGGGTCTGACGCCTGAACGGCACAGGCACAGGCACAGGCACAGGCACAGCCCGCCGCTGCCTACGGGTTCCGCGCCATCAGTTCAAGCACATGGCGACCAGGAATGGCATAGGTGATGCCCGAGGGCTGGGACAGCGCCGATTCGCGCGTGCTTTTGACCAGCACCATGTTGATGACGCCCACCACGCTGCCACTGCGCGGATCGAACAGCGGGCCGCCGCTGTTGCCGGGGTAGGCCGTGGCGTCCAGCTGAAAAACCTCGATCTTGCCGTCGCGCAGGCTGCGGATGGCGCTGGAACTGAGCTGCCGGCCAGTGGGGCTGGGAAGCGCCAGGGTGGTGATGGACGAGACGGTGGCGCGGTGCGTGACCGGAGAAAACCCGAGCAGGCCGCCCACGGGAAAACCGGTGAACGCCAGGTCGTCGCCCTCGCGCACCTGCCCCGAATCCGCCAGGGCAAGGGCAGGCGCGGCAGGCCCGTCGATGTGCAGCAGGGCCAGGTCGTGCTGCCCGTCCGTTTCCAGCGCCTGTGCCGGGCGCATGGACCAGATGCCATTGGCGGCCGGCACCTGCACCACCAGGGCCAGGTCGGCGCTTTGAGCCAGGGACCACTGCGCCACCACATGCGCATTGGTGACCACGCGCATTCCGTTGCCCACCACAAAGCCGGTGCCCATGTAGCGAAAGCGCGGACTGTCGGTGGCGCGGTAGGTGCCCACCAGCACCACCGAGGGCTTGATCCGCACCACGGCGTCGGCCAGTTGCGCCGAGGCGCTGCCGGCGCCCAGGCACAGTGCGCCGGCCAGCGCAAGGGTCAGCAGATGGCGGCGCGGTGGCATGGTTTGTACAAACCGGGTCTTGCGGGGGTGGCCACAGCGCCTGGCATGGGGCGCCGGCCCGCTCACAGTGCAGCGCGCAGCTGCGCCACTTCGGCCTGGTTGCCGAATTTGTCGCCCAGGGCCTTGAGCTCATCGAGCAGGGGCCGCGCTGCTTCCTTCTGGCCGGCAGCAAGGTAGATCTTGGCCAGATTGAGCTTCATCGGTGCCACGGCGGGCTGCAGCTGCAGCGCCTGCTTTTGCAGGTCGATGGCTTTTTCATGCTGGCCTGCGTCGGACAGCAGCATGGCCCAGGTGTCCATGAAGGCAGCCTCTCCGGGCACCAGTGCATTGGCTTTCTCGGCATCGGCCAGCGCTCCGGGCTGCTTGAGGCGGCCCTTGACCCAGGCCATGTTGTTGAAGGCCCCGGCATTGCCGGGCTGGATCTGCGTGGCACGCTCGAAATGCTGCAAGGCCGTTTTCAGGTCCTGGCTGGCCAGGGCGCGGTCTCCCAGGTACAGGGAAAAGGTGGGGTCTTTGGGGTGGTTGCGCAGCCAGCTTTCGGACCAGCGTGCTGCCTCGTCCTTCGCGCCCGTGTTGAGCAGCGCACTGTGCAGGCGCACGGCCAGGTCGGTGCTGTCGGGCTGCTCGGCCAGCCCTGCGCGGTAGGCCTTCGCGGCATTGTCCAGTGCTTTTTCAGCGGTGTGGATGTCCCCTTCCAGCCGGTAGCCCAGCGGCGACTTGGGCTGCTGCTTTTGCATGTCGCGTGCCAGCGCCAGGGCCTGTGCCGGCTTCTTGTCGGCCATGGCCAGCGCCACCAGACCCTGCTGCGCCTGCACCAGACCGGGCTGGATTTCCAGCGCCTTGCGCAGGTTTTGTGCGGCTTCTGCGCGGTCGCCCTGCGCCAGAGAGACATTGGCCATGCGCAGATGGGGCAGCGGCGACTTGGGCTGCAGCGATGCCATGCGGCGGAATGTGGACTGCGCCAGCAGGTGGTCTCCGTTGGCGGTCTGGGCCTGGCCCAGGGCGTCCGTCAGGCGGGCATCGTCAGGGATGGCTGCCACGGCCTGCTGGGCCACGTCCAGTGCCACCTTGGGCTCCTTGTTGCGCAGGTGGTATTCCACCAGCAGCAGGCGCAGCGCGGCACTTTGCGGCGCGGCCGCCACCGCTGCGCGCAGCAGGTCCGCCTGCTCTTGCGGGGTGGCGCCATTGGCAATGCGCAGCTTCAGCAGCGCCACATGGGCCTGCACCTGGCCAGGGTTTTTCTTGAGCACGGCTTCCAGGCGTGCACGCGCCTTCTCGGGCTGCTTGTCGGCGTTGTCCAGCTGCGCCAGCAACTCGATGGCCGGAAAGTAGTTCTCGTCCATGGCCAGCACGCGCTCCATGGACTTGCGCGCCCCGGCCACGTCCTTTTGCTGCAGCAGCACCCTGCCGCGCAGAAACGGGGCACGCAGGTCGTTCGGCTGCTTCTTTTCCCAGCCTTCCAGGGCCTCCAGGGCACGGCCGAATTCCCCGCGCTGCAGCAGTGCATTCACCAGGGCAATGTCGGCCACGGTGCCCGCATCGGAGGCGGCGATGTTCTGCAACTCTCCCAGGGCCGTTTCCTTGTCTCCGGTCAGCAGCCGGCTGGCAGCCAGCGTGGTGCGTTTGGCAGGGTCGTCGGGGTCGAGCTTGGCAGCCTGGGCGAACAGGCGCTGTGCATGCTCGACTTCGCCGCGCAGCAGGTACACCTGGCCAGCCACCGACAGCATGGCGGCATCCGTGCCCTGGGCTTCCAGTTCCGGAGGCAAGGCGGCCACTGCCTTGTCCAGCTGGCCAGTCTGGGCATAGGACAACACCAGACCACGCTGTGCCATCGGCATGCCGGGCACCAGCTGCAGGGCGCGCAGCAGGGAGGTTTCTGCCTGCGCAAAGGCGTTCAGGCGAAAGTCGGTCAGTCCGGCCAGCTCCAGGACACGCGGGTTGTCGGGTGCCAGGCGCAGCAGGCCTTGCAATGTTTCCTGTGCCTTTTTGAAATCCCCTCTGGAATAGGCCATCTTGGCCTTCAGGTACAGCGTTTCAGGGTGGTTGGGGGCCAGTTTTTCCAGCTTTTGCAGCACCTCTGCCGCAGCGTCCACTTTGTTCTGCGCCAGCAGCAGCTGGAAGATGGCTTCATGGCCTTGCACGTAGGCCGGCTGGAGCTGGACCGATTGCTGGTACATCGCAAGGGCGCGGTCCATGTCGCGTTCGATGTAGAGCGCAATGTCGCCGCGCAGCTTGGCCGCCTGGGGGGCCAGTGCAGCGCTTTCGGGCACCTTGTCCAGCAAGGCCAGGGCCGCCTTCGCATCGCCTTTGGCCGCCTTCATCTGCGCCATTGCAATGAGTGCCGGAGCATGGTCGGGCTGCAGCCGCAAGGCGTCATCGATGTGCGTCTGGAACTTGTCGATCTCGCCCTGGCGCTGCCATGCCAGGGCCAGGGTGGTCTGCAAATCGGCCTTGGCCTGCGCGCTGGTGAGCTTGGCACTGGAGAAATCGGTGGTCAGCTGCTTGTTTTTTCCCTGCACCAGCAGGGCATGCGCCAGTTTGGGCTCCACGTCGTCTGCAGCAGCGCCGAAGTCCTTTGCCTTCTGGTATTCGGTCGCAGCCCCTGAAATATCGCCGCTGGACTCCAGGGCACTGCCCAGCAAAAGGCGCGCCTGCGCAGATTCGGGCCGGGCCTTGAGGGCATTTTTCAGCTGGATGATGGCTGCGGGCACATCCTTGCGCTGCAGGTAGCTTTGCGCAGAGGCAATGAGTTCGTCCGGGTTGTCGGCGCCGCACGCAGAGACCATGACTGCCACCGCCAGCACGGCTGCCGGCAGAGAAAGGAGCTTCAGGTTTGCAGTCATGTTCATTGGTCCTTGATAAAAGCGTCAGGCCTTGAGGCCCAGGCGGTGCATCAGATCATATAAAGTGGGCCGGCTGGTGCCCAGAAGATCGGCCGCCCTGGCAATGTTGCCGTTGGAACGCGCCAATGCGGCAATCACGGCGCGCTGCTCGGCCCTCTCGCGCACGGTGCGAAGGTCCAGTACTTCATCGGCATGTTCAGCTGCCTGTGCCAGCCCCAGGTCCCTGGCCGTGATCTGGTTGCCATCGGCCATGATGGCGGCACGCTTGATGCAGTTTTCCAGTTCCCGGATGTTGCCCGGCCAGCGGTGGCCTTCGATGGCGCGCAGTGCATCTTCTGCAAGGGACAGTCCGGTGCGACCGTTTTCCTTGCCGAACTGGTGCATGAATGCATGCGCCAGCAGGGAGGCATCGCCCACGCGGTCGCGCAGCGGGGGAATGTGCACCTCGATCTCAGCCAGCCGGTAGTACAGGTCTTCGCGAAACCGCCCTTCCTCGATCAACTGGCGCAGGTTCTGGTGGGTGGCGCAGACGATGCGCACATTGACCGCAATTTCCTGCCGCCCGCCCACGCGCTCGATGACGCGCTCCTGCAAAAAGCGCAGCAGCTTGGCCTGCAGCGGCAGGGGCAGGTCACCGATCTCGTCCAGCATCAGCGTGCCGTTGTGGGCGGTTTCTATCTTGCCGGGCGTGGTCTTTGCTGCCCCTGTGAAAGCGCCTTTTTCATAACCGAACAGTTCGCTCTCCAGCAGGTTTTCGGGAATGGCGGCGCAGTTGATGGCGACAAACTTGCTGTCCTTGCGCTGTGACTGCTGGTGCAGCCCCCGCGCCAGCACTTCTTTTCCGGTGCCGCTTTCGCCCAGCAGCAAAACAGTGACGTTCGCGTTGGCCACTTTTTCAATGGTGCGGCAGATGCCCAGCATGCCGGGGTCGCGCGTGATCAGCTTGGACAGCCCGTCCGGAAGCGCCATTGCCCGCAGGCGCCTGTTTTCTGCCTGCAGCGCGTGCATCCTGAAAGCCCGCTCCACGCTGATGTTGAGCACTTCGGGCTCGAAGGGCTTGGCCAGAAAATCGAAGGCGCCCATGGCAACCGCCTGCAGCGCATGGCTCTGGTCGTTCTGTCCGGTGAGCACGATCACCTTGGTGTCCGGTTCAGCGGCCAGCATCAGTTCCAGCAGCTTGAACCCCTCCGTCACCGAATCTGCGTCAGGTGGCAACCCCAGGTCCATGGTGACCACGGCAGGTGCATGGCGTCGCAGCTGCACCAGAGCGCTTTCACGGTCGCTGGCCAGAAGGCATTCAAAGCGGTCCAGCGACCACCGGATCTGCTTTTGCAAGGCAGGGTCGTCCTCCACGATCAGCAGGGACTGCGTCTTTTCCGTGCTCATGCAGCATCCTGGCGGTGCAGGTCGGAAGCGCGGGAAATTTCCAGCAGCGGCAACAGAAGTGTGATGACGGTTCCCCTGGACGGGTGGCTGTCCACCGATACCTTTCCGCCAAGCTCCCTGACATACTGAAAACTTTCATAACTGCCAATACCCATGCCAGTCTCCTTGGTGGTTTGAAAAGCTTTGAACAGGCGGGTTTCCACAAATTCTTCGGTCATGCCGCAGCCATCGTCTCCCACTTCCACGCAGGCCTGGCTGCCAGCGCGGAACACCTTGATCCACACTGCCTGTTCGGGCCGGGTCGCATCCAGTGCGTTCTGCACCAGATGCCCGATGATGCGCTTCAACCGCTCCTGCTCGCCCCGGGAAAACACCGCCGTGTGTGCATCGATCCGCACATGCCTGCCCCGCTGCTGCGCGCTTGCCACCAGGTGCGCAGCCACCTTGGCCAGATCGACACCAAAGGCCGGAGCTGCAAGAGAGCCACCCTCTCGCAATTGCAGCATCAGCTGCTTCATGCGTTCCAGCGAGTTTTCCACCGTCATCAGCATATCGGCCTGAAATTCGGGGTTGTCCTGCAGCCGCTTGGCGTTTTTCACCATCAGGGACAGTTGCGCAACGATGTTCTTCAGGTCGTGCACCACAAACGCTGACATGCGTGTGAAGGCTTCAAACTTTCGCGCTTCCAGCAAGGCTTCTGTTGCCTGCATCTGTGCCAGCAGACTGGCGGCCTGGTGCCCTGCAGTCTTGAGCAGGTCAGTGACCTCCCAGTTCACTTCGATCGGCGTGGGCGGCCTTACCAGAAGCACAAACCCGAGCAAGGCCTTGCCCTGCCAGAGCGGAACGATCAGCCAGGCCTGCGCAACCTGCACGAGCCACAGCGGCAGCTTCAAATTGGGATAAAAAGCAGGCTTTCTGCGAAATTCGTCCAGATTGACCACCCAGTGCGTACTGCACATGAACATCGCCAAAGAGCCGTTCCGGTCTTCTGTTTCTGCAATGCTTGCCAGATTCCACCGCGCCACCTGCCGGTAATGCCCCTCTTCCTGGCGCACCAGCCAAAGTGCACCGGCAGGGCTTTCAAGCATGGCAGCCAGACCGCGCACCACGCTCAGCCCTGCCTCTTGAGGGTCTGTATCGCTGGACAGCGTGGCGGTGAATTTCAGCCATTCCTTTCGGTAATCAAAGCGGTAATGGAAAAAATGCTTGTTCAAAAAAATGCGCAACCTGGCACGCAAGCTGCCCGACAAAGCCAAGGCAACGGCCAGCACCAGGGAAACAAAAGCCAGCCCCAGCTGCAAGGCACGGGTCCACTCGGCACCGAAAAACTGAACGTAATAACCCACACCCGCAATGAACAGGAAATAAAGTCCCGCCAGCACCAGCGTTGCAGAGTGAAAAACAACCTGCCTTGAAACCCTGATCTTGTCGATCCAGTTCTTTTGGCGGGTGGTGGTCAACCACAGCAATGGAACCATCAATGCATGCACAAAAGGCCTTGCGTGCAATGCATCTGAACTGAGCTCCTTGAAAAGAACCCCCTGGGAAAAAACATAGAGGTCAAAAACAAAGATGCCCGCCAAGCCCAGGCACACGGGTTTGGCACTCCACAAGGAGTCTTCCGGAATATTTCGAAAAAGCTGCTCCACCAGAATCAGGCCTGCAAGCGCCATGATCAGCATCAAAAAGTTGTTTCCCATGAAACCCGAAATGGGATTCAAAAGGTCCACCAGCAAGACACTTAAAAAAAATACAAAAAAGAAAATTGCGAAAAATTTCTTTTTGTTTGTAGCCTGTTTTTCCATTTCGCCTTTTTTCAAAAAAAGCAGAATGAAAGAACACCACCAGAAATAACGCAATACATCTGCAGCCTGAACACCCATTTCCCAGTCATATCCCAGCACATTCACAAAAAAAGCAAAAATGCTCCATGCCAATGTTGCCAGCGAAGCTGACAGCATGGCAAAGCCGATTCCGTCCACACGGCGATAGGCGTAGCTCTGTGCTGCAAGGCGCGCAGAGAAACCTGCATAAGCCAAAATGGCAAGACCAGGGCCAAAAAGCCAATAGCTCAAGGTTCCTTCATTTGCCTGCATTTCAATGCAACGCTTTCATTGCGCGCCTTTTCCGGTCAATACAACACCCACCGTTTCAAACAATATGACCAGGTCCATGAACCATGAATTGTTTTTGACGTAATACAGGTCGTACTGCAATTTTTGCTGGGTATCTTCCACAGAAGAACCATAATGGTAGCGAACCTGCGCCCATCCGGTCAGCCCAGGCTTGACGCTGTGGCGGGCTGCATAAAAGGGGATTTCCTGAATCAGTTTTTCGACAAAAAATGGGCGCTCCGGCCTTGGTCCTACCAGGCTCATGTCTCCCTTGAGAACACTGAACAACTGCGGCAGTTCATCAATCCTTGTTTTCCTTATCCACTTTCCAACCCGTGTGATGCGTGGATCTCCAACCGTTGCCCAGCGCGGGGTTCCATCCTTTTCCGCGTCCACATACATGCTTCGGAACTTGATGACATTGAAAGTCCTGCCCTGCAATCCCACGCGCTCCTGCCGGTAAAGAATGGCGCCTTTGCTTTCCATGAAAATCAGCAAAGCCGCCAATACCATCACGGGCGCTCCCAGTATCAACAGAAGCAGTGCACCAAAAAAATCAAAAATCCATTTCACGACGGAACGCAGCAAGCCCTGTTCAAAGCCGCCCCCAAAAATCAGCCATCCCGCAGAAACGGCATCCAGGCGTATCTGTCCCAGAAATTGCTCAAAATGGGTGGCGATGTCCACCACCTGCACCCCGCTCAATTTGCAGTCCAGCAGCTCACGCAAAGGCATGCTGCCACCACGCCGCTCACTGAGCGCCACCACTATTTCATCCACATGGTGCGTTTTCACCAACTGCGTCAGCGATTGGCTGCCACCCAGGATCTTGTTGTCTGGCACCAGAATTTCTTTTTCCTGGGGGCTTGGCAGATAACCCACCAACTCGATGCTGGGATCGTGTTTCTGCAATGAAAGTCCAACGGCTTCTGCACGCACGCCAGCGCCAAAAATGAGAACGCGGTGGGGTGCGTACAAAAAAGACAGGCCATGGCCCGTCAAAAGTCGAAAAACAAGCAATGTCCCGGACATTGCCAGCAACACCAGCAAAACCTGAAAATTTCCATACGGCTGAGGCAAAGGAAGAAAAAACAGGATGCCTGCCGCAATCGCGAGAAAAAACAAAAAAGACAGTATGAATTGCACGCGAATCTGACTGGTGTTTTTTTGAACTCCCCGGTTGTATATGCCAAGGGCGAAGTTGACACTCAAAACAGAAACTCCCATCAACACACTTCTGCCCGTTCCTGCAAGCATTGTCTGCATGTCCATGCCGCTCTGGTTGCTTTGCAAAAGCAAAGCAATAAAAAAAGCAGCAAAAATAAACAGCATTTCCAGTGCCGCCCTCAAAAGGGTTCTTCCATGAAAAAAATGATTGAAAATCTTTATCAAAACACTTTTCTTTCTTTTTCTAAAAATTTCAGTATTTTCATAAAATTCAATTTTTGAAAAAATTTTTTATCACAAAAATACTGGAAAATGCCTTCAGATGTTTTCTTAGGCATTAACCGTGCAGAGTTAGGGATCCTCTGCATAACCTCTTTTTCTGCTTTCCCCACCCAATTAAATCAACAAGTTACAAGCGCGAATTTGTCGGAAATTGGGGTTATGCAGAGGCTCCTTAGGGAGCCAGCAATCCGCAGATGAGTGCATTGCTGCCTTAGAGTGGAAACAGCTTGAATCCCAGGCCATGGCATGGTTTTTTTCAAAGTTTGCTCACACCAGCACTTCCACACACGGTGGATGGCCCAGAAAAGCCTGCGGGCTGGCTGTAGCGCCATAAGCGCCCGA